>CAYWBC010000049.1:0-29938 GCA_964456285.1 uncultured Bacteroidales bacterium | reverse complement strand
TTTATTTGAAAGCGTATAGGGCGCATATCCCAATACACCATCCGTTTTACCCCAGTTGTATCGACTTGATTGAATCTGCCCTTCAGTTTGATAGGGATCAACAGCTGAGTTACCTGTTACACCATATCCTAATCTGAGTTTGAGGTTGTTGATTATTCTGCTATTTTTTAGAAAACTTTCTTGGGAAATACGCCATCCAAGAGCCACTGATGGGAAGGCTACCCATTTGTGGCCTTCGGCCAGTCGGGAAGAACCATCGTACCTTAGTGAGGCTGTAAGTAGATATCGATCCAGTAAAGAATAATTGATACGACCTAGCCATGACATCATTGTCCATTGAATATAATCACTAGTTGTGGATTGTGAAGGTGCTGAGTTAAGATCATACCATAACTGATGTTCAAAAGGAAGTTGGTTACCTTCCAGAGTGGTTGGTTCAGAAACAAACTTTTCGTTTGATTGAACAGCGGTTACATTGATTGAATGGGCCTTAATTTTTGTTTTGTATGTGAGAATATTTTCAAAACTCCACCCACGGTCGAACCATTGGCTTTGTTTTGCCCTTGGATCTCCCAGTGATGTTTCTGTTGAAAAATGACTAAAAAATTCTTGCTCTTGTTTTACATACAATGAGGAACCAAAATTGGCTCTGTATGAAAGACCTTTAAAAATATTAACTGTTGCAAAAATGTTTGCAATCACATTGTTCAATTTGTTTTCTTTTTTTATACCTTCCAAATCATAAAAGGAATTGACTTGTAAGGGTTCTCCACATGGATGAGGGATAAGACCATATGCCGGATCGCCATCCAGAGTAATATCGTCATTCGGAGAATTATAGGGTGTTCCAAGCGGATTCCAGAATATTGGAATGCCTTTTCCTTCATTCCAGTCAAGGTACGAGTAATCTACACTACCCCCCATAATAACCACATTTCCCAGATTCTGATCTAAATTTAAATGAAGATTATACCTTTTTCGAAACGATTGAAGTTCAATATCTTTCTGGTTAAGAAATGAACCAGAAATATAATATTTTGTATTTTCCGTACCTCCGCGAACACTAAGATTATGACTTTGTGATGTGGCATTGTCCCTAAATCCGGCCATTTGCCAATTAAAGCTACGTGCAGCGGAAGGATCCCACTCTCCGCCAGCCCATCCTCGGTTTAGCGATTCGGTGAGGTAGGGATCCTGGGTAAAATATCCCATTGTTAAGTCTTGTTCATAGTCGGGTTCAAGAGAACCGTATCTACTGGTTGAAGCCAGGGTATATCCACCCATTCCGTCATATTCATATTCCCTGTTTCCTTCTCTCACAAGTTCGGTATATTCACCAACATCCATTGCCTTACGAAAACGATCAAGCTTACCAATACTGAAATAAGCATCATACTGAACAACAATCTTTCCGGCTTCTCCTTTTTTTGTTGTTACCAGAATTACTCCGTTTGAACCACGTGAACCATAAATGGCTGTTGCAGATGCATCCTTCAAAATTTCAATGGATTCTATATCGCTGGGATTAATCGATTCATATCCGCCAGTTAGTGGAAATCCATCAACAACAAACAAAGGATCGTTAGTAGCACCAATTGACCTGTTCCCACGTATTCGAATACTTGGAGTTGAATTAACTGTTACGCCTGATGTGATTACAACACCAGCAGCCTTCCCTTTTAGTGCATTCTGAATTGTTGTAGGAGCAGTTGCCATTAACTTCTCTGATTTTACTGAAGTTACAGATCCTGTAAGGTCACTTTTCTTGACTGTACCATATCCAACCACAACTACTTCCTCAAGTCCTTTAATGTCGGGAACCATGGATATATTTATTTCTTCCTGGGTTCCTACAACGATTTCGTCAGATAAATAGCCAATAAAAGAAAATACAAGAGTTTCGTCAGGCTTTGCTTCTAATTCATAGTTTCCGTCAACATCAGTTACAATACCCTTTGTTGTCCCTTTAATTACAACATTTACTCCGAGCAATGCTTCACCGTTCTCATCAGTAATTTTACCCCGAATTGTTGAGGCCTGACCAAAGCCAAAAAGTGAAAACAAAATTAGTGGCACCATTAAAGTGGCCACTTGAATCAATCGGTTTCTTTTCATCATAGACTGTTTTAGGTTAATATTTGATTTTACTTGATATTCCTGGATGTTCATTTTGAACTAAACAGGAGAGCTCATTACTTAAATTAATTCAAATAATTTTTGTCATCAGAATGAGATATTGCAGCATGGATGATAATAGATTTCTTGTCAGGATGGATATTCTCATACAGGTACGCATCAATAAGGTATTAGTCAATATGTACAAAAATCGCCTTTTTACATCTCTTGCAATTGTGACTATGATACAAATGCTGTTGATTTTAGAACATAAACATTATAGCTAACCTGCATTTTGTGATTTGATTTTCTATGAAAATATTTTATGTTTCTGTAGTTTAATGTTTTAGATGTATGAAAAGCCACATCTTTCGTGGAATTTACCAGGAAGTTTTCTAAATTTTGGTTTAAAAAAAACAACGGAGGGGATGAATTAAGAGTTAATTCCAACAATAAGGAAAGGAATGAACAAATAGCAACTTACCAATTTAGTTTGCAAAAGGATTGCTCCTATATATTTATTTTCAGATTGGAAAATAGAACAAAAATAGTGACATGAAGTCAGTACGGTTATACACAAATTTGCTAATCACCGTATAGGTGAATTAGTTTTCAAATAACTTGTTGATGGTTTCTTTTTCTCCCATTTCAGTGTACCTATGAGTAAATTCTGTGGGAGCCATTCCAAAATATTCTTTAAAGCTATTTGAGAAGTAGGAGTGAGAAGAGAATCCTATTTTATAGGCAACATCAGAAATGTTTACTTTATTATTAATGAGCAGATAGGCAGCCTGTTTTAATCGCATGGATTTAATGAGACTACTTGGGGAAATATTTATGTTTTCCTTTAGCTTTCTGTTCAGGTGTACCCGGCTTAGCCCCACTTCCCGACTGAGATCATCTACACTGAATTCTGAATTATCAATATTTTTCCGTATAGTTTCTATTACTTTTGCAACAAGGTTGCTATCAGGAGAACTTATTTTAATCCGGTCATAATCAGGATTAACATTCACCCGGTATTTGTTCCTGATCGTATCACGGGTTTGTATCACCTGGGCAATAGTACTTTTTAATAGTTCAAGATTGATGGGTTTTGTAAGGTAATGGTCAGCACCACTTTCAATACAATGACGCTCACTTTCCACATCTGTTTGCGAAGTGAGAATGATTATAGGCAAATGATTAGTTTCCGCATTTTTCCTGATCTTTTTACACAGTGAGATCCCATCTTCACCAGGCATAATTAGATCAACTATGATTGCATCAGGTACAACTGTTGTGATTAGTTTCCAGGCATCTTTGGCTTCATTACATACTTCAACATTATATTTGTCAGAAAGTTCCATCCTTACATATTTCCCTAAATCTACATCATCATCAATTAAAATCAGTGTTCGTTTCGATTTGCTTCTTTTTGACGCAACAACATCATCCTCAGTTTGGGGAAATTCGATGTAATCTGCATCCGGATGAGGTTCATCATGTCGTATCCTAGTATAGATGTCTTTACTTGAAACTGAGTCAGATATTTCTTCAGGAGACAAATGTGTATTTGTAAGTGGGATATAAATGTCGAATGTGACTCCGTTTTTAGTATTTTTTGCTTGAATTTCTCCATGGTGTAGCTGAACTATCATTTTTGCAAGATGTAGCCCAATTCCTGATCCGCTTACCACTTTATTTTGAGTACTTTGATAGAAACGCTCGAAAATCCGGTCTATTTCTTCTTCATCAATTTTGCTGCCTGAATTCTCAATACTTAACTTAATATATTCGGTATTTGCATGGAGTGAACCCTCATTTGAGTTATTCCTGAAAGTATCTAAGCTAATCAGTATATAGCCATGATCGTTTGTAAATTTGAAAGCATTTGAGAAAATATTGAACAGTACCTTATCGAAATTTGCCTGATCGATCCATACTTCAAGCAACTCAAAGTTTGATACCAAACGGAAATCTATATTTCTTATAATGCCCAGTTGTTCAAATGATTTCATTATATCCTGAATGAAATAGACCAGATCGACTTTTTGAAAATGCATTTTAAGTTGCTGATTGTCAATCCTTCTAATATCCATAAGTTGATTTAGCAATCTAAGTATTCTGAGTATATTACGGTACATCAGGTTAAATATTTCCTTTCGCCTGCTATCAGTTTCCGATTCCTGCATAGATTTTAAAGGCGTCATTACCAGTGTAAATGGGGTACGGATCTCATGTGCGAAATCGGTAAACATCCGAAGTTTCATTTCTTTCTTTTCGAGTTCCAAACGTTCCTGGATCCGTAGCTTTCTGCGCCTGAGGAAATTCATGAAGCCCCAAACAATCAATAGGAACAATGCCAAATAAATGAGATAGGCCCATAAGGATTTATACCATGGAGGAAGAATAAAAATATTTATATCATTATGCACAACATTCTTATCTTCTGAGGATCCTTCAAAAAATGCTTTCACATGAAAAACATATGATCCTTCCGGAAGATTTGTATAGGTTGCCTGTCTTTGATTCGGGTGCGCAAATCTCCAGTCTTTATCAAACCCTTCCAACATATAACCGTACACTACCTTTTGCGGATTAGCATATTCCAAAACTGAAAATTCCAGAGAAAAAACATTTTGACTTTTCTTTAGTGTGATTTGACGTGCTCGCGAGATATGTCTGTCCAGAATGTTTTTCTTACCAATTGCTTCATTATAATTTACATGCCGATTGAGTACAGTAAGCTGTGAGAAGTATATGTTGGACATAAGCTTTTCTTCTATGCTAATACTGTCCGGATAGAAAGTTGTTATCCCGTCGATGCCACCAAAGAACATTTTTCCATCCCTATCCTTAAAATGAGCTCCCACACTAAATTCATTATCCTGGAGTCCATCGTAGGCATAAAAATTTTTAAAAGTTTTTGATTCCGGATCAAACCTTGATAAACCATTGATGGTACTAATCCATAAAATTCCATCCGCATCCTGCAATATAGAGCATACATAGTTGCTTGATAAACCCTCACTTCTGGTATATAATGTAAGTTGATTTAATTCCTTTTTATAATGAAACAAACCTTTGGGAGATCCAAACCAAAAAGAACCATCGCTGTCTTCAAGCAAAGAGTTAATAGTTACTCCTTTCAATTTACTAAAGAGCTCAACATTAATCTTTCCATCTTTTTTTAAGTTGTACAAACTGATACCTTCTGTTTGCCCAACCCATAAATCACCCGATTGATCGAGAAAAAGAGAACTGATCCATACCAAATTGTTTGAATCTTTAAATGATTTTAATCGATTATCTGAAAACGACAGAACCTTTAATCCGTATCCCAAAGTCCCCATGTAAAGCTTATCTTTTTCCCTGTCGTACAGGGAACAACTAACTTTTTTCAATTCAGGATCATTGCTATAAGTTTGAAATCCCTTTCTCGGACTATAGGTTGTTATTCCCCCCATGTATGTCGAGATCCACAAAGTACCTCGCTTATCAGACAAAACGGTAAGTAAAGCATTATTAGGAAGAGGGGTATTGTCTTTTGTATAATTTATTTTTGATCCATCATTTAAAATTTTAAAGAGTCCACCACCATCAGTACCTACCCATAAGTCACCATTATTATCACGGGTAATGGATTTTACACATGCAATGTTCCTACTCATAAAACCCTCGGATGACGAAAGTTTTATATACTCAAATTCGTTGTTTGACCTCGGGATAATAAGTAATCCTTTCTGAAAAATACCTGCCCAAATGTTTCCCTGTGCATCCTGCATAATTGAATGCACTTTACAATTGTCCAGATCTATAGGGGCATATTGGAAATCCGTGTTTACAATTTCTTCCCGTCCCCGATCGAATTTTTTGAGGCCTGAATCTTCAGTGCCAACCCAGATATTAAGTTCATTACCATTTCCTCTCTTTGTTTCAGTCAGCAATGCTCTAATACGATACTTTGATGATGATTTTCCTTTTGGTTCTCTGATGTAGCCTAGCGATCGATCGTATATCAAGATTCCATGATTGTAAGTGCCAATTATAATGTTCCGGTTAACCGGGTCTTCGGTTATAGCAGAAACAACAACGTTTTTTGATTGCTCCTTCAATCCGGGGCTCCATGGTAGTTTATCAATTTCCTTCTTTTGAAGGTTGACCTTAAAGAAATAACCTTGTTCAGAATACGACCATAATATACCTTTGAAATCAATGAATAAACTTCCCAGGAAACTGGTGCCGTATATCTCTTTTAATATATTAGTAGTTTCGAGATCAATGCAGTGGGTATTTTCATCATATACTATTATACCGAATCCGGCAACTGAAACCAGCAGTTTTTCATGTTCCTTATTCTCTACAATCGAATTTATATAGGATGTACCTTTGAATGAAGGAATCTGAAGTGAAAAATCCCTGAATACATTGTTTTCACGGTCGTAAATCTGTAAACCGTTTGAAGTGCCTATCCATGTAACTCCTCTGCTATCTGTATATATTGTCTTAATAAGGTCATTGGCAAGGGTACCCGTTTTGTTGGGATCATGACGAAAAGTTGTAAAACGCATACCATCGAAATAACTTGCACCATTTTCTGTTGCTATCCAAATATAGCCTTGATCGTCCTGAGTAACTTTATGGATAAGGCTATTGGGTAAACCCTGTTCGGAGCTATAAAAGCGTATCCTTTGCCCTTGTACAATGATGGGTATAAATACTAAGAGTAAATTTGCTATAAAGCTTATTTGTACCCGAATCATAACCCGATTTTAAGTATTTATCTATCTCACTTGAAAAATCATGACTAAAATAGAATATTTTTACTTCGATGGTATTGGATTTTGCTTTTAAGCTCATCTTAATCTTAGTGCAGATCTGAATTAATACTATCCTGAAAGGTTAGGAAACTGATCAATAAATTACCTTGAGTAACACCCATATTGCGAATGAAAGGGTTAGAATGGGCGAGGATTCGAAAAAAAACAGTTTAATGTACCTTTCAAAAATTTTGAAATTCAAACCTTATTTATTAAATAAACTACCAATACCTCTAATTTTAAATATATCCGATTTACTTCATGACCAGACAAGGGAATATGCATTACCATCCAAAAATCTGTCTTTATATCCATATATGTTTCAGAATTAAAATCAGCGGTCCATGATAAATTGAAAGAGCCTGCTCATTAACTTTTACTTAGTGAGCTAAATCATTTCTATTTGACATACAAATCACCGTTATATGCTAAACTATCGGTTTGTAATAGCGTAAAATAGTAAAAGAACTACTAATCATTTACTAGGGGCAATCATTGTTAGATAAATTATGAGGGACATATTTTGAAAAAACCCTGGTATTGTTATATTGTAATTATCGTTTTTGGATTTAAGCTACTCAATGTCAATGCTCAAATTGATTATGAGCAAATAAGAAATACAGACACGATAAGCTACTATGTAAATAATCCTTACGGTGATAAGGCAGAGTTTACCTGGATCATCACGGGAGGAACTATAGTTGGGCATTCCTCACCTTATACTGCTGATGGTGCAGACACAATACAAGTTATATGGAACGATTCGAATAAAACCAGTGCAAATTATGGTTCTCTCAAAGTATCGGAAATAATCGACTGGTCGGATGAAGCTTCCTGCCAAAGTGAGGATGAGATAATTAATATTGAATCATGGGTTCAGCCCAAAGCAACAACAGATACTTCGGGTATCATAGTTTGTCCTGGTGAATCATTTGTGATTTCGATAGATTTTGAAGGAAAACCAGGATATCACTACAAATGGAAGCTTTTTGAAAAAGATAAGCCAGAGATACTGGTAGAAGACTACACCGCCGATTTTATAAATTGCGTCAATCCATCAACAGATATTATTATAGCTGGTATTGAAAATAGCAGCAGTACCCAATTGTTATATGAATTTGTAGTTACCGATGTTCAGGACGAACTTATTGATAGCATGCCCGGAAATGTATTGGAGGCCAGGGCAATTATTTATGTTCAGCCTAAACCACCGGTAGGAGTATTAAAAACTACTACGCATTTAATCCGAAGATGATGAAAAATAATAAAATACATATTAGCAATAAGATTATGAAGAATTTAAAAGGTATCTGGCTGGTTTTAGTTTGTTTGTTTGTAGGACTATATCCAGCGAATTCTCAGTTTATCGGGACCGAAATTGATAGTTCCTTAACTGTTGTAGATGTGAGAAAGGGAAGTGTGGTTGAATATAGCATGTACGATGATGCAAATCAGGGTGAAGAATTCAGGTGGGAGGTAACCGGAGGTAAAATTATTACTCCGGGTGCGGTTGGAGAGGGTACAATTTCCAATCCCTCAGTACTTGAATTTACCGCTGACATGCATACCATTAATGTACAATGGCAAGCAGATGATTCTACTTCAAACTTTTTTACCGGGAACATCCTGGTACAAAAGAAAACAACTAGTTTTTGTGCAAGTGATATCCTAAAGCAAAAAATAAATCAATGGAGCATGCCCACTGCATCAATCGATAAGGGCTATCCTGGTTTTAGCATTTGTTCAGGAGAACTGGTTGGCGGTTATATAGTTGTGGAACTGACTGGTGCAGCAGACTTTACTTTCAGTTACAGTATTAAATCAAATGGTTTAAAGGATGAATCTGATTTGGCCATCAATACCGAATTCAGGGAAATTACCACTTCGAATGATACTGTTCATATTGCCCTGCCTGCCCTGTTGGTAAATCCCAGTGTTGCTGCCAGTAAATACTACACCATAGAACTTATCGATATGAATGATGACTTTTTGGGCAATGGTGAAATAGTATCAAGCAGGAAAGAATTCACCATTGTAGTTTATCCATCAGTTAAAATTGGCACAATAGAATCAACAAAGCTTAATAGAAGGTAAATAGATTTAATGAGGCGAATTAAAAACATATGGTTTTACAGTGTAATGATGCTTATATCATTACATTCTGTTGGCTTGACAGCTCAAACAGATACCGTATGCTTTAATGATACCATTTTATATGAAATACCTGGTCCAAAAGACTCAACTTATGATTGGAAAATTTCGGGAGGTTCAATAATTTATTTTTCAAGTAATAAGGATTCTGTTATAGTTGTTTGGAATGAAAGCACAGGATTGCATTCAGTCGAAGTTACCAAACTTACCGAAAACCATTGTGCAAGTGAACCCGAAAGACTGGAAGTTTTTGTCTATAAGCCTACTCTGGATTTGGGCGAGGACAGGACAATTTGTGAGGGCAGTAATGAATTATTGGTATTGGAACCTGACTATGAGGAGTATTTCTGGAATGATCAACCGGGTACGAATGAATTTGTTATCAACACGGAAGGAATTATAAAACTCGAAGTAAAAGATAAATATGGTTGTTGGACCGGCGATAGCATTTCTGTAATTGAAACAAACAAACCGGAACCAGAATTTACAGTGAACATTGACACATTAAACCGGTCAGTCTCGTTATTCAATTTATCTGATAGTACCTGGCAATACTACTGGGATTTTGGAGATGGCACCTATTCTAATGCATACAATCCCGGAATTCATACTTATTCTGATCTTGGAGCCTATGAAATTACACTTAGTGCAAATGCTAATGGCTGTTCAGGTACGATTTCGAGAGAGTTTAGTATTGTTGGGACCTTACAAGCCGATTTTGTTGCTGAATTTGAAGGCTGTGCCCCGGTAGAAATTACTTTTATAAATCTGTCGACAGGTGCTGAAAGCTATTATTGGGACTTTGGGAATGGCAATTCTTCCAGCGATGAAGCTCCGGTAACACTCTACAGTGAACCCGGTATTTACGAGGTTTCGCTTTATGCTAAAAAGGATACTGTTATAAGCATTTCCAAAAAATCTATTTTTGTGAATGAGGCGCCTATTGCAGATTTTGACATAAGCCTCTCTGAAACAACTACTTTTAAAGAAATAGATTTTATTAACAAGTCATCAGATGCTGTAAAATATTTGTGGGATTTCGGCGACGGTGAAACCTCAGAATTATACGAAACAATCCATAGCTATTCTTCAAAAGGAGTTTATGATGTCAGCCTGTCGGTATGGTCAGAAGCCGGATGCTTTGACTCACTTTTGATAAATAATGCCATTACAGTTAAACAAGATTGTCGCATACTGTTTCCAAACGGATTCATACCCAATAAAAATGGTCCGAGCGGGGGTTATTATGATGCTGCACAAAAAATAGATAACAATGAAGTGTTTCATCCGATTTATGAAAACCTTGATGCCTATGAGCTTAAAATATATAATCGTTGGGGAGAATTGATCTTTATAAGCAGGAACATTGACATAGGATGGGATGGATATTATAAAGGGAAACTGGCCCCTCAGGATACTTACATATACGATGCAAAGGCAACATGCATATCAGGTGAAGAGATATCAGCAATTGGAAGTGTAACATTGATTTATTAGATGTATATATGAAAAAGTACAAAAAATATAGCTTGTTTTTATTATCTGTTCTGCTCATAAATGTAAAAATATGCTCTCAGGATGTTCAATTTTCGCAGTTTTATACGGCAAAATTCAATATTGCTCCCTCATTTGCCGGCACTGCCGAAGATGGAAGGTTCACCTTGCTTACCAGGGATCAATGGCCTATGCTTAAAAATGCATACCTCACTTTCGCATTTGCACTTGATTATTCCATTTCATCATTAAAGGGAGGACTAGGAATCTATGGAATGCAGGACTATTCTAATGGAGGTGGATATGTTACAACAAATTTAGGAATTCAATATTCGTATGCCGTTAAACTGAACTCACTCTGGCAATTTCGTCCCGGGCTGCAGATCAGCAGTATCAACAAAAAAATTGATTTGAACAAGATTACCTTTGGAAGTCAATTGTCTTTCGATGGCACAAATAGCGAGTATCCTGTAAATATTGAATCAAGCAATACCACCAATTTTGAGGCAGCAACTTCAGTTTTATTTTATTCTGATATATGCTGGCTGGGGATGAATGTTGATCATATACCGCTCACAAATAATACCTTTTCAGGCGAAAGTGCTGTTATTCCTGTAAAATTCATTTCTTTTGGGGGAATTCTTATGAAAAAATTCCAGGGAAGATTATTATATAACCGGACCTATTTTTATTTTTCCTATCTTTTTAAATATCAGAATAATTTTAAACAATTGGATCTTGGGGTCTATTTTTCTTTAAAGGGTTTAGAATTTGGAATATGGTACCGGGGATTGCCGTTTATTAAAAACAGTTATGAAAAATTCAATAATTCAGCACTGATCTTTAAAGGAGGGATAGAATTTAAAAATTGTATTCTCGGATACAGTTATGATTGTTCTTTAAATACAACGGGTATAACTACCGGGGGAGCACATGAGGTCTCTATGGTATATTTATTTAATCTGACCAACGATCTAAAGAAGAAAAAACACAAAATGGTTCCAAGTCCCAGGTTCTGACAGAGTTCTTGGAATTTTCTTCATATATGAATTTTCTCTAACTTTAGCGTAGGTTCCCGGTTAAAAACCGGGGCAGGTCGACCGACAAAACTTACCAACTTCACTGTAAGTAATGGTTTAATATAGTGTTAAATACGAAATACAGTAGAGCATAGACTTCGTCAAGCTTCGGTTCACGAACGCCATTAAAATTATTATACTTGCGAGCAATTATGTTACAAACGGTTAACGCTAATGCTTTTAAAAAGGTTTTAGCTTCCAAACCTTACAAGTTCTAAATCGCGATTCATGTGGTGTGGGTCCAAAATACAATCAGGATATTATTAAAATGTCTCAAATTTAATTTTCCAACACGGGACCAGGAGAAGGATTGCTCATTATAATGCAGGAACCAACACTTTTTTTGTGACCGGAGGGGAGCGAAATTGGTGTGCTTATTTCAAAATGAAATGTTTGTATATTTACGTCAATCAAAAAATTCAGGTTGCATAAGCATATTATTGCATATAAATTGTTTTTTAAAAGTAAGAGGCTAAATATATTTGTAATTTAAATCTTAACCACTTAAATGAACCTAACAATGAAGCCAGGAACAATAATATCATTACTAAGTACAACAGTTCTTCTATTTTTAAATGCCACTCTTATTGGTTCTCAAGCTATTTCAATAAACGCAGGTACCAATCAGATAATCAATTGGGAAAAAACGCATTCAGCAAAAATTGAAGGAACTATTTCTTTGGAAGAAATGAAAGTAGAATGGACATGCCCCCAGAATTCTGAAGTTGTTTTTGAAAATCCATACAGTCTGTCCACGGAAGTTACCTTTCCCAGGCCCGGATATTTCTTATTGATTCTGTCTGTTAGTGAAAGTGAGAATGATGCAACAAGCAGTTCTGTAGTTGTAAATGTTTTTAAACCAAATTCGTACAGAGAAAGGCTTATTGATATGATAAGTTTAATGACCGTTGAGGAAAAAATAAATCAATTAACCAATCAAACCGATTCGATCCCTCGTTTAGGTATTCCTGAATACAACTATTGGAGTGAAGCTTTGCATGGAGTGCTTGAAAGTGGCACGACTTCTTTTCCTCAATGTGTTTCCTTAGGTTCTACATGGGATCCTGAGCTTATTTATCGTGTTGCAAATGCCATTTCCGATGAGGCCCGCGTTTTAAATCAAACCAAGAGAAAAGGTTTAACTTATTGGAGCCCGACCATTAATATTGCTCGTGATCCGCGTTGGGGGAGGAATGAGGAATCGTATAGCGAAGACCCATATCTCCTTTCCCTCATGGCTGTGGCATTTATAAAAGGAATGCAGGGTGATGATCCTTATTATTTCAAAATAATCTCCACTCCAAAACACTTCATGGCAAATAACGAGGAAGAACGTCGTCATTCAGGTTCTTCAGATGTTGATATGCGTAATATGTTTGAATATTATTTGCCGGCATTTCAAAAAGCCATTGTCGAAGCCAAGGCTTATTCAATTATGGGTGCATACAATGAAGTAAATCATGTTCCAAGCAATGCAAATAGCTTTTTATTAAATGATTTACTACGACGCAAATGGGGTTTTCAGGGATTTGTGGTTTCTGACTGTGGTGCAATAAATGATATGGTGAATGGGCATCAGTTTTTTGAAACTAATGCCGAAGCTTCAGCGCGAAGTATCCTTGCCGGGTGTGATCTTGATTGTGGCCTGGAATATCGAAGTGGTCTGAAAGAGGCTCTTGACAGGGGATTGCTGGAGAATAAAGATATCGATAGCGCCTTAACAAGAGTTCTGTCTGCGCGCTTCAGATTAGGTGAATTTGATCCGCCTGAAATGGTACCTTATACTTCTATTCCAATTGAAAAACTTGATTGTAAGGAACATCGTGATCTTGCTCTGGAAACTGCACAGAAATCAATTGTTCTCCTTAAAAATAACGGGATATTGCCTTTAGAGAAAGATAAAATTAAATCAATCGCTGTTATTGGTCCAAATGCTGCTGATGCTCAGCTGGGCATATATAGTGGTTTTCCAAATGTTACGGTTAGTCCCCTTGAAGGGATAAAGAAAAAAGCAGCAACTCATGGAATAAAGGTGGAATATACCTTAGGATGCAGTATGGGGGGCGGATTGCTAAGACCAATCGAACCTCAGTATTTTACTAAAGTTGAAGATACGCAAGAGACCGGTTTGAAAGGGGAATATTTCAATAATATGGAACTTTCAGGCACACCTGTGTTAACAAAAATAGATTCTATGATAGATTTTACTTTCGGGGCTAATTCTCCGGCATCCGGACTTCCTGTTGATCAATTTTCTGTACGGTGGCGAGGGAAAATAATTCCGCCTGATACGATCTACCGTATAGGTACATCAACTGATGATGGTTCCCGTCTTTACCTGGATGGAGAATTATTAATTAATGACTGGACTGAACATGGTGAAAAGCCTATCGGTGCAAAAGTCAAATTAATTCCGGGTAAAGAATATGAAATAGTATTTGAATATTTTGAAAATGGAATGGGTGCATGTGCAAGATTAACATGGGATCTTGGTCAAAAGGATTTTAATAGCACCAAAAAAATTGCAGCCAGAAATGATATTGTAATTCTTGTTCTTGGAACTTCTCCCGGTATTTCTCAGGAAGAACTGGATCGCAAAGAAATTGAACTCCCTCAGGTTCAAAGAGATTTATTAGATGAAGTCGCATCTGTTAATCCAAATATTATTGTTGTATTAATAAACGGTGGTCCTGTTGCTCTTAAAGGCTCTGAAAACAAAACTAAAGCTATTGTTGAAGCATGGTATGCAGGAGAACTTGGAGGTTATGCCATTGCCGATGTTTTGTTCGGTGATGTTAATCCTGGGGGTAAACTTCCTGAAACATTTTATGCCTCAACACAACTGCTGCCTCCTATGTCAGATTATGATATAATAAATAATCCACGTACATACATGTATTATGATAAACCGGTCTTATATCCTTTTGGACATGGGCTGTCATACACTGAGTTTAAATATAGTAATTTGAAATTGAGTTCTGATAAAATTCAAAAAGATGGTGAGATTGAAATACAATTTGAAATTCAAAACAGCGGCAAAATGATAGGCGATGAGGTGGCTCAGGTTTATATTCATAGTAATACCGCTTCAATTAAGGTACCTGTCAATCAATTAAAACGTTTTCAAAGGCTTACTATTTCACCGGGAGAAAAGAAAACATTTACATTCAAAATACCAGCATCTGAGTTTTCTTTTTATGATACGGAAACCAATGATTTTAAAACGGAACCAGGACAATTTGAAATACAGGTAGGTAGTTCATCAAAAGATATCCGCCTAAAAAAATCAATTACCATTTTATAGCTTAAGAGTTATTTTTTTCAAAATTTCACAATGAATAAGTTGAATTCACTTAAAAAACAACACTCGTCATGAAAACAAAATTAATTGCCTTTTTACTTTTCGTACCCTTTACCTTGTTTGCCCAGACTGCCAAAATCAAAATTGACACTGAAAGAAAAATAGGAGAAATTGATCCCAATATCTACGGAGTATTTATGGAACCGATTCAATTCAGTGGTAAAGCATTTGGATTACCCGATTCTGTTAGTCTGAATACAATGTATGGAAGCTTATATAATCCCGGTTCGTCTCTGGCAAATGAGAACGGATTCAGGAAAGATTACATTGAAGCTATGAAAGAGCTTAAGGTAAGCAATATGCGCTGGCCAGGCGGAAACTATGTGGCCGGGTACAATTGGCAGGATGGAATTGGGCCAAAGGAAGAACGACCTGTTCGAAAGGATCTGGCATGGGGAGCCATAGAAAATAACCATGTAGGAACTGATGAATGGGTTCAGCTTAACAGAGCATTGGGAAGTGAAAATGTTGTTTGTATTAACCTTGGTCTTGGAACTATAAACGATGCACGCTACTGGGTTGAATATTGCAACCTGGATAAAGGAACTTATTATTCTGATTTACGCGCTAAGTATGGGAACAGGGAGCCATTCAATGTAAAATACTGGTGCCTTGGTAATGAGGTTGATGGTTCACCATGGATCATGGGGTATAAGAATGCTGAAGATTACTGTAAGATAGCTCGCGAAGCTGCTAAGGCCATGAAAGCCACTGACAATAGCATTAAGTTTATTTCCAATGGTTCGTCCTATTATGAAAGCACCGGAAAGTGGATCGACTGGAATTGGAAGGTAATTACCGAACTGAGGGATATTGCAGATTACATCTCTATTCACAAGTACTGGGAACGAAGTGATGATTATTATGAATATGTTGGCCAGAGTTCTTTTGAGGTGGAAGAAAAAATCAAGGTTGTTCACTCGCAGGTAGAGGTTGCAAAAGCTATGTATCCATCCATGAAATCTTTGTACCTTTCAATTGATGAGTATGCTCCTTTTGGACAAAACATGCTATGTACAATGGCTGCAGCTATGTACTTGAATTCATTTGTGCGTCATGCCGACTTTGTAAAAATGGCAAATTACACCTTGATGACCTCATTGTTAGGAAACGACAAGGACAAGGGTACATTTAAAACGCCATTGTTTTACACATTTAAATTATTCTCCAACAACTGTCATGGCAGTTCAGTGGAAACATGGGTTGAGTGTGATACATTCAATACAGAAAGGTATCAAGGCATTCCATATCTTGATGTTACTTCGGTATATTCGGAAGAAACAAAAAGCCTTTACATAAATGTAGTTAACCGGCACAAGCTTGATTTCATCAAAGCGGATATTAGTTTCATCTCAGGGAAAATTGACTCAAAAGCTGAAGCAACTGTAATTGCAGAAGACTCACTTAAAGATCCTTTTAAATATGAAAAACAGGATCAATATGTCCCTGTAAAAACAGAGATCAAAATAGATAAAAATAAACTAGTTTATTCGTTCCAACCACATTCCATTACTCAAATTAAGATTGGTATGGAAAGTTTCTGATTAATGCAGAATTGGTTTTTAATAAAGTAGATCAAATCTGAAACATAAATCATCTTAATTTGTTACCTAATGAAGGAATAACACTTCAATTCTATAGAAATATTGTTTACGTATGCACAACAAGAATAGCATTAAAAAGGAGTTGACACGAGAACAACGTGAAGAATTACTCGGTTTATTAAAAGATCGTTTTGAGAATAACATGAACCGCCATAAAGGTATTGAATGGATTAAAGTACAGGCAAAGTTAGACCGCGAGTTCCTGGGAGAAAAACTCTGGTCGCTCAATGAAATGGAAAGAACGGGTGGTGAACCGGATGTTGTTGGTTATGATAACAAGACAAATGAATACGTTTTTAATGATTGTTCAGCAGAAAGTCCTAAAGGCCGCAGAAGTTTATGTTATGATAGAGAAGCACTAGAGTCAAGGAAAGAATTCAAACCGGAAAATAACGCTATGGATGTGGCTGCCGCAATGGGTATTGAACTATTGACCGAAGAAAAATACAGGGAGTTACAGAAACTTGGAAATTTCGATACGAAAACCTCAAGCTGGGTGAAAACACCTTCTGATATAAGAAAACTTGGCGGAGCTATCTTTTGTGACTGTCGCTACAACAATGTTTTCGTGTATCACAACGGTGCAGAATCCTACTATAATGCCAGGGGATTCCGTGGCTCGCTAAGGATTTGATTTTTGCCCGGTCAGTAAAGCAGATTGTTCCTTGTTACAGCGTCCGACCGGATTTTCCATGCAGGTGTTTCAGAAAAACATATTATACTTACTTCTGGAAAATGGCTATCTACAACCTATTTCTACAACTACTATTATGATCAGCTTATGCAATGGAATGGAATCCCCTCAGACACACTTATGCAGAATACTGAAGAAGAAATTAGGTACAATAAAGACAATCAACTGGAATTTGCATTAAATAATCTGGATAGTCAATTGTTTTTCAACTGTAAGTGAATCATACCTATTGAGTAGTAATTCTGAAAAACCCAATACAGACTGAAAAGGATTTTTTATATCGTGGGCAAAAATTGAAAAAAACTTATCCTTTGTGCTATTTAATGAAAAGATACCCTTCCTATTAGCAAATTCTACAACTTTTTTACAAGTGCCGTACTCAAACATTCCCGATGAATCGGAACCATAAATGCTCTTGGAAAAGAAAAGCTTATCATTTGTCCTATAATGTCAATGTTCTTTGAGAAATTTAAACAATAAAATAGAAGAGGGCAGGAGTATTCACTTTAAACCTTGTGTAACATGCATTTTGTGTAGTGAAACCTAAGGGAATGGGTGTGGAAAAAAGTCCTACTTAGCCAAAAAGTAATTATATTCAGTGCAAAGAAAGCATATACTGTTAAAGAAATTCTCAAATAACATATAAAAATATTATGTAAATCATTTATTGTTTGAAACAAATGGTACTTCTAACGTTACATTTATGAAAAGTTGCCGATTGTGGAGCGATTCCTTATCAAGGTACAATGAACTTGATGCGGGAGACAAGCTTTAAATAACAGATGAACCGGCAATTTTTTATACATGATATTACAGGTAGTTGTTTATTTTGTTTATCAATATTTTTTCCTTACTTATAAAGTAATCATAAATAAATAAACATATTAGAGTAATCGTTAACGCTATAAATCCAGCCAAACCAGTCAAGCCTATTGTCAAATCATTACCACCATCAGTCAGCATTAAAGTTATTCCATAAGTTCCGTTCATTGTCCCATGCAATATCGCTGCTGCAATAACAGATTTAGATTTAATTGTTATGTAAAGAAATAATGGGGTTAGTAAGATACAAAAAATAATCATCATCAATACGCCTATCTGTGAATGCTGGGGATAATTATATCCCATCAATATCAGTGGAGCATGCCAAATACCCCAAATGAGACCAATGATGATGGCTGCTTTGAAAAAAGTCATTTCTTTAAATTCTTTAAGTAAAAATCCTCTCCAACCAAGTTCTTCCCCAAATGCTGCAATCGCGTTTATTGTTACTCCTGCAACCAAACCTGTTATCAGGATTAACCAAATTGGGTTAATAGGAAGTGTAGCAATTGAATTTTTCATATGTTCAATTTGTGTCGGGGTCAATATTGTTGAAAATCGTTTTATCATTCCCGACATCTCCGTACTGTAAATTACATGCGGGAATAACAGGCTTATGCCAAGGCTAAAAAACATGATTACAGGAATAATCAACCATGCTACAAAAAACCATTTGTTGATTTTAAATGATATAAGTAAATCGGTTTTTAGCTTTTCATGGTGTATAAATTTTTTAACGATAATTACAGAAATGGCTGGTATAAACATATAAATTACACCAAATACTGCAAATCCAATGCTACTAGTGTAGCCTCCGCCCATTAACTTATAGATACCTACTAATGAGTAACTAATAACAAATGTTAGAACCAAAAATAATGTTGTCCTGTTTATTGATTTCATATTTATCAAATGTTTGTGTTGCTTTTTGTTGTACAATTGCCTATAAAACAATGAATACTTTATCTTGTAACTTCGAGTCTTTTTGTTTAATCTTAATTCTTCTCGAGTTTTCCGTGGATAAAATAGGCATAAATCATTGGTACTATTACTATAATAGTTAGAATTGGAATCAGTAAATAGTTCTTATTAATACTGGTTAAAGCCAACATAAATCCCAACAAACCACCCCAAAAACAAAGCTTTCCGGCTAGTACATGTGTTTTCTTCCAAACTTCGTCACTATTTAATGTCCAAGGAATTTTGTAACCTATGAAATAATTGCGCCTGATATTACCCATGTAGTTACCTATTAGTGCCAACAATAGAAACACACTCGACGAAATTACTTTCCCTATATTAATATTGTGATACAGCTCGTTAACCATCATGCATGTACTGGTAGCACTGAAGAACAATACCATAATAAGCTTCAATTTAAAGTATGAATCGCCAAATATCTCGTAGTTTTTCTTCAACGGATCTATGCTAGGTAGCACCAGCAATAAAACATAAATACCTATAGCAATTACTGGATACGACCAACGTGGACCATAGCCATTGGGATGTCCGTATATATCCCAATGAATTGGCATTTGAGCCGGTAACCTATTCCAAACTATCATTAACATTATAATTGGAAGCAACACAATGGCAATAAGCCATAATTCCTTGAAAACATTTTCCTTGTTCATTTTATTTCTTGTTTAAGTTCATCATCCATTGAATAATCTCGTCCATAATTGTAGTATTGAGCGAGTAAAGTTGAAATTGTCCTTGTTTAATTGCCACTACCAGTTTGGCTTGTTTCAGAATGTCAAGATGGTGTGAGATACTGGGCTTTGAAATATTGAATTTACTGGCAATTTCCCCTGCAGTCATATCCTTCTCCTTAAGCATATCAAGTATTTTACGTCGAGTAGGATCATCCAAAGCCTTGAATATATGATTCATATATCTATTGTTTATATATTTATATAATTAGACAAATATCTAAATAAAAAATTAAATTTCCAAATGATTTATAAACATATAATTCTTTTTAAAAATGGCGATTATTATAATCTAATATCAATCAACATCATTTAAAACCTAGACTAACTGGAATCAAATGGTGGAATCTATAAACCAAGTGAGGTGGTTTGTTTTACAATTACCTGTAACAGAATAATAGTATTTCTGGTCTTTGTTCTTACTGCCTGTTATCAAACGAAATCCTGGTTTTTGGCAACGCTTCCGGATGATTTTTTTGAAGGTATTCAATCAGTTTTTCTCGTACATTAACCCTAAGGTCCCAGGCAGAAGGTGAATCTGCAGCGCTTACAAGGGCCCTGATTTCAACAATCTTTTCTGTTGCATCAGTGACCTGTAAAACATTCACTTTCCCATCCCAGTTCTTATCATCCTTTACTATTCTGGTTAACTCCTTTCTAATGTCACTTATTGGAAGGGTATAATCAGCATAAATATATACGGTACCCAAAATATCTGATGATTTACGTGTCCAGTTTTGAAAGGGCTTCTCAATAAAATAAGTTGTAGGAACTATCAGTCTACGTTTATCCCAAATGCGGACAACAACGTAGGTAAGTGTAATTTCTTCGATCCAGCCCCATTCTTTTTCAATAATAACTACATCATCAAGCCGAATAGGTTGTGTTATAGCTATTTGCAATCCGGCTAAAATTGTTGCCAGTAATTTCTGAGCAGCAAATCCGATAATAATTCCGGCAAATCCTGCCGATGCCAACAGGCTAATGCCAAAATTACGGATACTTTTGAAGGTCATTAACATGAGAGAAATCGCCAGGATGATGATCAGAAAGTTTACAATTCTCTCGATGATCTTGAATTGGGTATAAACTCTCCTTGCATCAAGGTTGTCCTTGCTATCCATATCATACCTGTTCAAAATCTGTGCTTTTCCAAATGCAACTGATCGCATGAGTAGCCAGGCAATACTAGAAATGAGAAGAACATTTAGCAAATGATTGATATATAGAGTTGCTGTGACATCGGGACCTAAAAGATAGGATGATATTTTAAATGCAATTATAATAATCAGAATTAAACTTGGAACTTTCAACTTTTGAATATTTACTCTTAATTTAAGTTCTTTGGTGCTGGAAAGTAGTCGCTTTAATACAATAAAAAGCAAAAAATGAATACCTAAACCAAGTACCACAGGAATCATTGCAGTAATAAGTATGTTTACTGATCCGAAGCTTGTGATATTAAATACATTTAAAATATTCATAATCTAAATTTTTGAGCATTTTCTTTACTTGTTATCCTTGAATTGCCTCCAATAATTTTCCATCGTCGGTGATACTTCCTTTAGATAGATTAATTGCAGTTTCAATGAGTGCCAGGTGCGAATAAGCCTGTGGAAAATTTCCCAGAAGTCTTTTTGTTTTGAAATCGATATCTTCACTAAATAATCCAAGGTGATTACCATAGCTTAATAAATTTTCAAACAAATCGGTAGCTTCTTTATGTTCTCCAATTGCGTTTAAACTGTTAATAAGCCAGAATGTACAAATAGTAAAAGAGGAACTGGGTAGACCAAAATCATCTTTGTTTTTGTATCTATACATCAAGCCGTTGACACATAAATCCTTTTGTATGGCTTTAATAGTAAGTATATATTTTTCATCCGAAGCTGCAATGAAACCATAAGGTTCCATAAGCAAGTTTGATGCATCCTGATCGGAGGAGCCATAAAACTGGGTAAATGATTTCACTTCTTCATTCCAGGCATTCTCATAAATATCTGCTTTAATTTTATCGGCAAGTAATTGCCATTCTTTAACGTAGTGCTCTTTTCTGATGATCCTGGCAATCGAAATTCCTCTGTCAATTGCCACCCAGCAAAGAACTTTCGATAAAGTGAAATGTTTTTCTTCGGTACGTATTTCCCAGATACCCTTATCAGGTTTTTGCCAATTGTTCTCAACTGTTTTTACAATGCTGCGTACAATTGTCCAAAGAAATTCGCTGTTTTCCAGCGAAATATCAAATATTTCAAATTGCTGATTGATTACATCCATTAATACCCCATAAATGTCATTTTGTTTTTGAGAATAGGCCGCATTCCCTATTCTAACAGGTTTGGAATTTTCATAGCCACTTAAATGATCCAGGATTTCTTCTGTAAGTACTTTCTGCCGGTTTATGCCATACATGATTTGTATTTTCTCATCCTTATCAGGGATCATATCCATGATAAAATTCACAAATCGTTTTACTGTATTTAAATGTCCCAACTTTGCGAGTACCCTTACAACCATCGAAGCATCTCTAATCCAGCAGAAGCGATAATCCCAATTTCTGATTTCACTAATAGCCTCTGGCAGAGAAGTAGTAGCTGCAGCTAATACGGCTCCTGTTTTATCATAACTTAACAACTTAAGAACAAGAGCACTTCTTACGATTTCCTCCTGGTATTTAGCAAATGAAGTAATGTTGTAAGCCCAGTCCAACCAGTATGCTTTTGTTTTGTGCAACTGCAAATACTGAAGTTCAAGGTTTTGCTTCAGAAGCTTTTGGTTATAGCTTAATAAAATGAAAGCATCCCTATCTAATGCAATAGTTGTTTGATTAAGAATGGCATTTTTACTCAAATCGGTATATAGATAGAGAGAGTCATATTCACCCTCTTTAGTATAGCTTTTTATATAATCATCTTCAATAATTGTTTTTGTTTCATATTTCGCATATTCGAGAGCAGGCATATACTTAACCGCAAACGTAGGATTTCCAGAACGATATATAAAATACCGGATAATATCAGGTGGATAATAATATCCATTCTTTTCCGACTTGTATCTGGGCATAAAATCAAGTACCTCAAATGAATCGATACCCTTTGTAAACCTTGTACAAAGGATGTTGGTATTTCTGATATAACTCTGTTCAATAACATACTCATCTTTGACAATAATTTCGAATGATCCACCTATTTTTTTATCCAATAGCTTTGCAAAAAAGGAAGAAGAGTCAAAATAAGGCAAACAGCACCAATCAATTGAACCTTTTTCTGATACCAAAGCAGCTGTCCGGCAATTTCCAATGACTCCATAATTTAAATTATTCATGTGAATCTTATGCTTTATTTGTTAAACCTCCTAATAAGTTCCTAACTTCAATATAATTATCAAGGTAATATTTTGCTGCTGATCTTGCCGTCCCAACTTTAATTGTGATGGAACTCTCTGGCAGCTCTTTAAAGAGATATTCATCAGTCCAGTCGTCGCCTATGGCCAGCAGAAAATCAAACTCTTTACTTTGCAAATATTCAATTGCTGCTTTGCCTTTGTTTATTCCTGCGATTTTCACCTCAATAACTTTACTACCTTCCATTATTTCAAGATCCTGGTTCAACAAAAGATTAGATAGGTCGGTGGTTAATTCCAGGGCTCTTAAAGCTCCCAGTTCAATATCGGCTTTCCTATAGTGCCATGCCAGAGAATGTGATTTTTCTTCTATCATACTGCCTGGTGTTCGATCCAAATATGATTCCAATACAGGCCTGATACTTTCTTTCCATTTGCTTTTACTTTGGTTCCTTTCTTTCCAATCCATATTTTTAAATTTCACCCACACTCCGTGTTCAGCTATAAGACCTACATTCAGTGTGCCAAACCAGTCATATAGGGTATCCTTATCTCTGCCACTGATAATAACAAGTTCAGTATGCTGATCAGCAACTAATTCATTCAGTAAAGTCAATAATTCCGGATCTGGTTTTGCATCTTGTGGATTGCCAAAAAAGCGTTGAAGAGTACCGTCATAATCCAGAAAAAGTATCTTATTCTTGGCTTTACTAAATTTGCCATATATCTCTTTTATCAGGCTCTTTGAAACTTTTCGTGCTTGGTTTTCAGCCTGTTTCTTTCCTGTTGCAGATAAAGCATCAATAAATTCATCTGCCCATTTAAATACCGAGTACCTTCGAATTCGATCCTGCATGGCATAAATGGAAGAAGATTGATCTATGTCGCTCATAGTTAGCGCCTTATAAATGGCTTGTGCAACATCTTCAACATTGTTTGGATTAACGGAAATGGCTTCTCCAAGTTCTTTTGTTGCCCCGGCCATTTCACTTAAAATTAAAACTCCTTTTGGATTTATCTTGGATGCTACAAATTCTTTTGCAACAAGGTTCATTCCATCTCTTAGAGGTGTGAGCAGTGCCACATCTGCTGTACTGTACAATTCAATTAAATTGTCAAAAGGCAGAGAACGATAAAAATAGATGATTGGATTCCAGTTTAAAGTACCAAACTCCCCATTTATACTACCAACGAGTTCTTCCACTTCACTACGCAGGTGTTGGTATTGTTCAACATCAACCCTGGAAGGAACGGTTAGCATTAACAGAGAGACTTTTTCTAAATACTCAGGATAGATTTCTAAAAAATGTTTGAATGCTTTCAAGCGTTCAGGTATACCTTTTGTATAGTCAAGTCGATCGATAGATAATATAATCCTGCGATCTGGCATACTTAATAAAAAGCGATCGATATCCTGATGCTCTTTTGAGTGCTCTTGTATAGGTTTACTCTGTATTTCAAGAGCCTTTTCCTGAAATTTATTAAAATCAATACCCATTGGAAAAACATCAATACTAACTTGTCTGTCTTCCAAACTTATGGTGTTGAATTCAATATCATAACCCATAAGTCGCTTTACAGAGCTTATAAAATGCCTCGCATAGTCATAGGTGTGAAATCCCAATAAATCAGATCCTAACAAACCTTCAATGATGGATTCACGCCAGGGTAATATCCGAAAAACCTCGAAGGATGGGAAGGGGATATGTAAAAAAAAACCAATATTCAAATCAGGCCGCGCTTTTTTTATCAGCCTGGGTAAAAGCATCAATTGATAATCATGAATCCAAACCATGTCGTTTTGATTAGCATTTGCAAGAACCACCTCAGCAAACAGCTCATTTACTTTCTTATATGCCTCCCAATAGCCTTCCCTGAATTCCGTATAATTGGTAAAGTAGTGAAATAAAGGCCAGAGGATCGCATTACTAAAACCATCATAATAATTTTCAATCAATTCATTTGTCAGAAAAATGGGTAAACAATGATCCTGATCCAGTAATTTTGAAATTTCATTTTCTTCCTCAGAATCATTTGCAATTATGCCTGGCCATCCAATCCAAACACTGTTATTTTGCTGGTGATAAGATTTCAAACCTGTAGCAAGTCCTCCTGCGCTCGGTAAAATATTGTACTCGTTATTATTTTTATTAATACTAATCGGTAAACGATTAGATACAATAATAATTCGATTCATTTTTATCTGTTTTTTCACTAGAAATATTATAATTAACAAAACTACAACAAAATTATTAGGGGAGTTCGTGAATGAGGCTACTTAAAACTTTGTTACCAGTTAAATGCTTTATTCAATAGATATAGCAAACGAAATATAATTTTGTTTCTTAATATCAACCAGGCGTTTCGAATTTGTGAATGCAGTGAGCAATAAGTTGAATAGGAAGAAGGAATTAAATAGTGAGATTGATGGTGAAAGTATGGAATGGCAACAGCCCAAGTGATATGTCTGTTCAGAGATAGAATGATATGAGAAATACCTTATAGAAATTTGTGATTTTAAATTATATTTAAACCTTACAATTCGCTAATGACCAGATTACTTATATTTTTTACTCCTTTTCTACTCTCAAATCAAATAGTAGCAGCCCAATACAGGGATGTTAAATTCAAACATATAACTACTGAAAATAGCCTGTCGCATGAGAGTATAAATGATATTGTTCAGGATTACAAGGGCCATATCTGGATAACCACTTCAGATGGGCTCAACCGATATGATGGAAACACACTTAAAGTTTATCGTAATCAATACAACAATTCAAATTCGCTCTCTTTTAACTGGATTTGGGATTTGCTTCCACTTGTGAACGGAGATCTGATAATAGGAACCCGAAAGGGATTAAATATCTATTCATCAAAGCTAGATCGATTTTCTAAAATTGTTATTGACGACAGCACTAAAGAATTGAATATCAATCAGGTGTCGCTTATATGGAGCACTCCCGGAAATCAGCAATTATCGGTAAAGACTGATAATGAATGCGGTCAGAGTGAATTGATATTTTTAAATGTTACGGTCCAAGAATCAGCCACAGGGCTTGGAAATGTGTCCGGAAACGAGGTACTGATCTATCCCAATCCGGCATCCGATTATTTGACAATTGATTATCAAAACGAGTTTTCACAGGAAACTACTATCTCACTTACTGATATAGCCGGCAACTTGGTTTATATAAATAAAATCGAATTGAAAGATCAAAATGAAAAGTTCCTTATTGATAAATCAAATTTTAACAATGGAATATACATTCTTAGTATACAGTTTACTGATCGGGTGATTACTCAAAAATTCATTAAAAATAATTTCCAAATGCACTAGAATAATCTATTTTTAATCTTAGTCGAATAATTGATGTCTGATGTTTAAAAGAATAAAATTATTATCATGAAACGCAAAGCCATACTTAAGATTGTAAAGATAGCAGGGTCAGTTATATTTGTTGTCCTTTCCCTGAACCTGGGCGCCAAAGATAGAATGCTGGTTTGGTCCGATGAATTTGATGGTACTACAATCGATCAATCCTTCTGGAGTTTTGAAGTGGGGCCTACGTATGAAACACTGCATTATTTTACCGACCGTTCCGATAATGCCAGAATTGAAAATGGTATTTTGAAGATTATTGCTCTGGAAGAATCCTATGAGGGATATGATTATACGGCAGCACTTTTAAAGACAAATGGCAGCCTGAGTTATCTTTATGGAAGAATCGAAGCGCGAATGAAACTTCCACATACCACAGGATTTGTACCTGGCTTCTGGATGTTACCGGAGAATGAAATTTACGGATGGTGGCCATGGAGCGGCGAAATCGATATTATGGAACATCCCACTAATCAGGATAAGATCTTCGGTACCTGTCATACCTTTCAATACAGTTATTTTACCGGTTCTGGGGCACCCTCCGGTGGTAATATACAAATTACTGATTCAGAAACTGCTTTTCATGTTTATGCTGTGGAATGGACACCCGACAAAATAGATTTTTTCGTAGATGATCAAAAGTATTTTACACACCTAAACGACTATTCTGGTTTCGAAATATGGCCCTTCGATCAGCCTTTTTATCTGCTGCTTGCCCAGGGAGTGGGAGGTGGCTGGGTTGGTGATCCCGATGCTTCAACCGTTTTTCCCGGTGTTTTGGAGGTTGACTATGTCAGAGTATACCAATATTCTGAAGATATTGCTCTTAACGGACCCGATTTTCTTTTGCCGAATACAGTCAATACAAAATACTATGCTCCCGAGAATCTGGGTTTTGGGTATGACTGGAGTACACCTAACCAGGCAAATATAAGCAGTGGCCAGAATTCTCATGAGATTGTAGTGGACTGGGGACTATTTGGTGGTACGGTTGAGTTGGATGATGGTATTGTAATGAGAAAATACCCGGTGATTATCTCCGATAATATATTGAAAAACGGAAGTTTTGAAAAGGGAGTGAAATACTGGAATAAATCTGCCTACCCGGCTGAAGCCGATTTTATCTGGACCTCGGATGATGCACAGCAGGGAGAAAAATCTGTTTTTGTGGATGTAAAGACAGCAAGTGCAAATATTTGGGACGCCCAATTATCACAAAGTGGAATAGATCTCCAGGCAGGAAAGCATTACTATGTTTCTTTCTGGGGAAAAGCAATATCCGGTTCCGGTTTTGTATCAGCAGGAGTAATTAATTCGACAAACTATGCGGTATATGGTTCCAGCGATGTTTACCTTACCAACGAATGGACCCGGTACGAGTTCGATTTTACCGCACCATCCAGTTCAGCTGGTTCTTTCAATATTAGCGTGGGAGATCATACCGGAAGCTATTATTTTGATGATATTCAACTTAAACTTCCTGAAGCAGAGAATATAAACCAGGTAGTGAATGCTTCATTTTCTGAAGGTGACGAAGGTTGGATCTTTAACAGCTACAATCAGGAAGAAGCCAGTATGGAAGTTGTTGATGGTGAATCAAATATATCTATTACCACCGGCGGTATTAACCCATGGGATATTCATCTGGGCCAGGTAGGAGCTAAGATTTATCAGGGAAAAGAGTATACTTTTTCCTTTGATGCCTATGCTTCTGCACCCCGCGAAATATCTGCTTTCATAGGATTAAATGCAAGTCCGTGGACAGTATACAGCGGTGAAAATAATTTTATTCTGCTGAACAGCCGACAAACCTTCTCCTTCACATTTATTATGGAAAGTCCTTCTGATGAGAATGCCCGCTTCGGATTTGACCTGGGTGGTTTTCAGGAAAATGTGAATATAGATAATGTCTTTTTAAGTACGGATGATAATCTGTCGACAGCCGGACAACAATTGTTTATTCCTTCATCGAAAGAAATTATCAGCAATTTTCCTAATCCCTTCAGTCAATATACTGCAATAAACTATGAATTAATTGAAGAAGGTTATATCAAACTCCAGATCTTTTCAAATAAGGGCCAATTGGTTGAAACACTAATAGATACCTATTCAATCCCTGGTGTTTACAAAGTCCAGTGGAATGGGGGTATGCACCCGCCCGGGGTGTATTATATGAACTTGTTAACACCACTGTCAAGTACTACTGAAAAAATTGTTTTAATTAAATAAACCTATTAAGTTCATAATTTCCAGCCTACCGATAAACATGCCGAAGTCAGGGCAGGCAGGTACAATATAGTATGTCCCGCTATAGGCTGGCACTTTTTTTCTCATCAACTAATCACCCCAACTTTAATCTTCTAACTCAAGGCACTCCAAGCACTTTTGGCGCTTCTCTCACTTTCTCTCTTGACTTTCATACTGAAATACTGTAATTTGTAATAGAAATTGACAGAAGAACGGCGCAAGTACTTTTATTATTCATTTTATGAAGTTATACAAATGAAAATAAAGAGTACAGCTAAATTAAGTACGAAACTGAAGCAATCAAATAACCAAATTTACTAACTGAGATGAATTATTTATTGTCTGTAATTTTAATTTTGAGTTTAGCCTCCAGCTCTATTATGGCCCAGGATAATCTATTAACTATTAATGGTCTGATCGGCGATACCATTGACTTAAATGAAAAGACTGAGTATTACCTGTTTCCGGATATTCCGGATTCAACATATAAGTTCAGTTACATTAAATATGCCGATTCACTTTTTATTCTGGTAACTTATTTCAGTGGTGACACCCTACAAAAAAGAGTTATCGATACTGTTGAAATCAATTCATATCGATCAAATGTTGTCAAGCTTATCAAATATTACCAGTACGTTGATCAAACATATACGTTAGACAGTATGGTCATATTCTCACCACTGGAACCTGATCCATCTAAAATAACAATTTTTAATTCTGAGATGATAGACAGATTGATTGAAGAGGCTGTACTGATTAGACGTTTGAATTATGATCAGGAGATGCAGTATCTGTATGATCACGGTCAGGTTCCATACGGGCCAGAAATAATGAATGTGTCTGATACGAAGAAGAAATAATAGATTTCCTATAGCCAGATAGCACCGAGAATTGCGGAACGCCGTGTAGCAAACACGAACACATTAAAAATTATAAAAAGGTGAGCAAATCTCTTTATTCCTGATGGATCGGGACCTTATTCAAACACGTTAAGCGAGTCTTAATACTGAAACTTTGTTAATTCCGACGATAAATGTCGGGACCACGATTTCTCTGCTATTGTCGCATTATGTTATTGTCCCGATTTTGAACTAGTAAGGTTTTGGATAACAAAACCTACAAGGTTCTTGATC
>CAYWBC010000048.1:0-30634 GCA_964456285.1 uncultured Bacteroidales bacterium | reverse complement strand
TTTCAATGTTTTTTTTGAAGTTCTTTGCCAGGGAAGGAACGCTTAGTAGAAAAACAGGTTTAATCTCTTTAATATTTTTGGGAATATTCTTTAATGTTTCCATAGGTGTACTTCCCACCTGAATGGATGCAATGCTTGCTCCGTTCTTCATTATTGCATAAAGGCCGCATGTATGAGCAAAGGAGTGATCCCAGGGGAGTATTAGCAATGATGTATACCATTCCGGGATTTTGTAAAGTGTGCTTAATTGCTCAACATTTGCTGTATAATTTCGATGTGTTAGAAGAATACCCTTTGGATCGGCAGTAGTACCAGAAGTATAACAAATATTCACTACTTGATCTTCTTCAATGGAATTGTATTTTTTTCTGAATTCTTTCTCATGGTCCTTAAGATATTCTTTTCCTTCATTAACAATGTCTTCAATATACAATACAGATTTATTTGTTTTTTCAACAGGATCAATTGAAATGATTGTTTCCAGCGTGGGAACCTTGTCGGCTATATCCAAAATTTTATCAAGATGGCGCCTTGAAGCAATGGCCATTTTTGATTCAGAATGCTCCAGTCGAAAACGCAATTCCTCAGATTCAGTAATTCTGACAGACAATGGAACGTTTATAGCACCATTATATAGAATTCCTAATTCACTTATTAACCAGTCGTTACGCCCTTCAGAGAGAAGAATGACTCTGTCGCCGCGCTTCAGGCCTAATTTCATTAAGCCGGCAGCCAGAGCATGAACTCTTTGCCCGGTTTTATAGTAGCTTGTGCCTGTAAATTTTTCGTTATCGTGTTGCCAAAGAAGAATGTTGTCTGCATATTTTTTAATGCTGCTTTCAAATAAATTGATAATTGTTCTCATTTTATGTAATTCTTGATAAGCAAACACCAAGATAGGGAAAAATTTTTGTGCAGAAATGCAGACTTACTGTTTTTGTAGGGAGAAATACAATTGTATGAAGTAAAATGTATTGTGTATATCTGGAAGTGAATTTGAAAATATACAGAATGTAATTTCAGGAGATGTCTAAACTTTAGCCTGAGTGTATCTAACCAAGGAATAAGTTCTTAAACACTGATCCATATGCAGAAGCAGCTGATCCATGTTTAATGGTTTATTAAAAAAGCCATCCGAACCAGCTTTGGAACATATTTCTTCTTCATTGTTCCATGAATTTGCAGTTTGAATGATTACGGGTAGATGGAGCTTATATTTCTTAATAAGTTTAAGAGAATTTAAGCCATCAAGCTGAGGTAACTGCAAATCTAATAATACAATATCAATGTTGTCATTCTCCTTGCACAAATTAGCTGCAAGCACGCCGTTATCGGCCCAAAGAATATTGATTCCAGTGCGCTTTTTTAGTAATAGCTCAATGTATTTATAATTCAGTGGATCATCCTCTGCGATAAGCGCCGTATAATTGTTCCAAACGTAATCCATATATTAATTCTTATTATGCTTTCCTTTACGTTATCCTTCCTGAGAGGATTTGTTTAGTTGATGAATAGGGCTTGTGATTAAATAAAAGAATGTTTCTGTTTGATTAAAAGATCAATCCAACGATGAATTCAATCTAACGAAAAGACTAAGCTAAATATTTGTAATACAATCAAATATATTGTTACAAACAATTATAGAATTTTGACATCTGAGTAAGGAAACTCCTTTGAATTGAGTCCTGGGAGGTAAAATTTACTTAATTTAAGATATTTTGGACTATCTTGTTTGACCAATGGATCTTTGATTGGCATAGTAACCAAACAAAATACTTTTATTTGTGTTAATACTGAAAACATGAAAACTACACGAATATGGCATATACATTAGAAATTGGAAGTAAAGCACCTGACTTTTCATTGAAAGCCACAGATGGAAAGAACTACAGTTTGTCTGCTTTTCAGGAATCTGAATACCTGGTGGTATTCTTTACCTGCAACCATTGTCCTTATGTGCTAGGTTCAGATGAGGTTACAAAACAAGTGGCGTTAAAATTCAGGGATAAAAGTGTGACATTTGTTGCTGTCAATTCAAACAGTCCCAATACATATCCTGAAGATGATTTTGAACACATGGTAAAAAGAATGGAGCAGTATTCCTTTCCTTGGGTATATCTGTACGATGAAACGCAGGAAATTGCTACTAAGTACGGGGCATTGCGTACTCCACATTTCTTCGTATTTGATAGTGGCAGATCGCTTGTTTATACTGGCAGAGCTGTTGATAATCCAAAAGATGCTTCAAGAATTACAGTGAATGATTTGGATCGCACTTTGACAGAACTAACAGAGGGTAGAGCCATAAGTATAACTAAAACCAATCCGATAGGATGCAATGTAAAATGGGATGGTAAGGATGCACATTGGATGCCGGCAGAAGCAGTTGATCTGATCTGATTGGAGGGAGTGATATTGTATAGAGTTTCCTGATAACTTCTTCAGAAGCAATCAGGATTTATTATTCATTAGAGAATCCGCGAAAATACTTCATAAACTGTATCCTAGAATATGCATCAGGATTTTGAGCATTCAACTGACTCAATTTTCCTTTGAAGTCATTTACGGAAGTGAAATTCTTCTTTTGCATCCAGGCTTTCAGATCTTCAATTATTGTGTGCAGGTAAGGAATCCCGTTTTTATATAAAGTAGATACAACCTGCACTGCCGAAGCACCGGCAAGTATTTGCTTTACAACTCCCTGATAATCATGTACACCTGTTGAGGCAATTAAGGAACAGTTTACTCTTTTTGCCAGAATACCTATCCAGCGAAGGGATTGGTAGATATCAGATTTTGAGCTAAGAATATCGCCATTACTCAATTCAAGTTTATCGATATCGATATCTGGATTATAGAACCTGTTGAATAAAACGATTCCATCTACTTTTGTATCTGCAATTTTTTTAAGGAAGTTGGATAGATGAGTAGAGTAGGAGCTAAGTTTAATAAATATTGGAATATTTACCTGTTTTTTAACCTCTTCAATTATCTTAAAATAGATTTGCTCATAATATTCTACTGTTTTATTCATATCAGCAGGCAAGATGAAAATATTTAATTCCAATCCATCGGCCCCTGACTTTTCAATCTGCTTAGGAAAATATGTCCAGTATTCAGCATCGATACAATTGATACTGGCAATAACAGGAATTTTAAGCTTGGATTTGGCTTCTTTTATTAAATCAAGATAATTCGCAGTAGATTCTTTTGGAGCATCGTTATAGTCAAAAAACTCCAAGGTTTCAGGAAAGATAGATGATAAAGAACTCATAGCGTCTATATTATTCTCCATTTCTCTAACAATTTCCTCTTCAAAAAGTGACTTAAGAACTATAGCTCCCGCACCATTCTTTTCCAATTCAATCAATGAATCAATATTATCAGTTAATGCTGAACTACCTGCAACAACAGGTGTAGTTATTTTCAGACTTCCATAATTGGTACTAAGGTCTATCATTTGATTTTTTTTGTTAAAGTTAAAAATTAAGCACTTGATTTAATAAGAACCTAATAATTAGTATTCATATTATGTGCAAAAATAATTTATTACATAAGGTAACAAAATAAAATGGGTAACGTTAAAGCTTAAAGAATTTATCTTTAACTGTTTTTTTATCAGTATCTTTGATATGCTTATAATAAGTTTTTATAGAAGAATTGTTAATTAATTTTTTGGTTTAAGATAAGATTAGATTGTAATTTGACTGTGTAAAAATTTATCGTCATGAGACTAATATTGATCATAACATCGCTTTTAGGCTTACTTTTAATGAATAGCTGTAACTTTTTCGAAGAGCATCCACTTTTTAATAAAGGGCCGGATTCTCTTTTGAATATGCCTTTAATGGAACCTGAACCAGAAATTATTGATACAACTCCTATCATACCTGAAGAGACTATGGTTTTTGAAAAACCGGCTCCCAAGGTGGTAAATGGTAAGTATTTTATGATTGTAGGAAGTTTCCAGAATCAGAATTTTGCAGAATTGTATGCTGAAAAAATCCAGGAGATGGGTTACGAATCTCAGATTATTGAAGCGTCTAATGGTTTCTATCGGGTTTCTGCACGTTCTTATAATAACTTCCAACAAGGAGTAAATGAAATTGCCGAATTCAGGGCATCAATAACAACAGGAGCATGGCTTCATGTTAGATAAAAGATTTTAAAAAACGAAAAAGAGGCAATCCTTAGGATTAGCCTCTTTTTTTTATTTTATTTTTTCGATTTTATTATTGATTTCCAGTCATAATAAACAGAGGTTGGAATTCAAAGCTCTTGTAGTGAGGTCGCAGACGTTCAATATTGTAATGCCTTTTAATATCTACCTTTTTATTTGTACTTGTAACAACATCAATAGGGGCATTATCATATCTTCCATTTCTCAATACAACCAGGCGTCCGTGGATGCCCTTAAGAATTAAGTCCAAAGCAAGGTTTCCATAGGCCATAGGGACAATTGAATCAATGGCGTCAGGATCACCTCCTCTTACCAAATAACCAAGTTGCTGGTTGATGACATTCACTCTTTGTCCATTATTGAATTTTGGCGATAGTTCTTTAATTTTTGAAGAAATAAGATCGCCGATCCCACCAAGTTTAGCATGTCCATAAGCATCTTTCTCAGCTGATCTGAATACCATTTCACTATCTCCGGCAAACATTGCGCCTTCTGAGACAAGTACAACCGAATATCGACTGGGATTTTGATTTCTGTCTTTGACGAGGAGAGAAGTCAGTTTCTCAATGTCAAATTTATATTCCGGGATGACACATCTATTTGCAGCACCCGCCATTGTTGGCAGCATGGCAGTAAAACCTGCATAGCGACCGAAAACCTCTAAAACCAATACACGTTCATGAGAACCAGCAGATGTACGAAGGGTATTGCACATGTGTATAGTTCGTGTAACACAGGTACTAAATCCAATACAGTAGTCTGTACCTGGAACATCATTGTCCATTGTTTTTGGTATTGCAACTACTTTAACACCCTCAGAATATAATCTTACAGCATAACTTAATGTATCATCCCCACCGATTGGAATCAGATAATTGACTCCCAAATATTCAAGGTTTTTAATCACCTCAGAAGTCAGATCATTCATTTCATCCTTGTACTTGTCTTTGTATTGCTCAGGAACATTGATCTTTGGCACATGACTGGGTCTGGTTCTTGAAGTATGCAGGAATGTACCTCCTGTACGGCCAGCTTTATTAACAATATCTTCAGTTAAGACAATGTATTTATCGCTGTTATCAGCTTTCTTATCTCTTACAAATTCAAGAATTCCTCCCCATCCTCTTCGTAATCCGATTACCTGGTAGCCTTCACGCAGTGCACGTATAGTAATGGCTCTGATAGCAGGATTGAGACCCGGAACATCTCCTCCTCCTGTTAATATGGCAATGGTGCCTTTTTTAGTTTTTGACGAGACCATAATTGTAATAGTTTTGGTTGAAGTCTGTATCGATAAATATAAGCAAATTTTTGAGATTATTTTGATAAGAACCAAACCCTATCTATGCAATTGAAATTGTATAGATTCTCTGTAGGCCAACAAAAAGTCTGTTTTACAGGCGTTTTTCAATTTATGCATTTAAATTTTTATTGCATATAGCGAGTTAAAGCAAAAAAAAACAGGACAAAGTCCTGTTTTACCAATTGAGTATTTTGTAAAAATCGTAGTCCTCAGGATTTTTAAGGTATTTTTTTGCATCGGAATAATCGTCTTTTGTTATAAAATGGAGGTTGTTGTGAAATACCAATTGGGCTCTCTCGGAATTGATATTTACAAGTCGGGGAATTACTTTTCCGTTTTCATCTTCAACATCCTTAAGATATAGTGGAGAAATATTACCTGCTTGATCAGCAGTTACCATGCAACCTGTAATGCCTTCCTGAAATAATTTCATAACCCCATTTCCCAGAAGAGTTGCATATGACAAATCAAATGCAATGGGACGGCAGCATCTCAGCTCATAACCAAGCTCATTTGGACGGCTCTTTACTATTATTCCAAGTTTTTTTAATTTTCTCTGCACCAACATATTAAATATATGAGATTTACTCACATTACCCAATTCAGGATGCCCATGGTCATCGTAAGTAAAGTTAATGCCGGTACCTTCAATTTCCTCTTCGCTCATGAAATGAAAAACACCCTCACTTATAATTGCTACTCCATATGGAATACCTAGAATTTTTCTTTTTATCATCGATGAGATGATAAGTTTCGTGATTTTATCGGTAGTAAGTTTCGTTTTATTAAACATTTCAGGGATGATAATCATTGGCATATGGCATGCGGTACCAATACCCACTGCCAGGTGACCTGCTTCTCTACCCATAGCCGATAAAATAAACCAGTTACCACTTGTTCTTGCATCTTCATAAATGTTTGTTGCAAGGCGAACGCCCTCTTCCTTAGCAGATTGGTAACCAAATGAAGGGCTGCCTTCAGCTAAAGGTAAATCGTTGTCAATGGTTTTTGGAACATGTATATTTGAAACTTTTACATTATTTTCAGCAAGATATTTTGCTAATCGGTTTGATGTTGACGCAGTATCGTCTCCACCAATAGTTACGAGCAACTTAACATTATTTTTTGTGAAAAAGGTAGTTGTAAATTCTTTGTCCTTAGGTTTATATCTGCTCATTTGAAGAGCTGACCCCCCGCGAGTAAATATGGCATCAGCATACTCAAAATTCAATTCTTCGAACTTGGTTTCTTCTTCAAATAAGGTTTTGTATCCTTCGTTAATTCCCAATACACGGTATCCGGCTTTTAGAAATACTTTAGTTACAGAACCAATAACAGTATTAATTCCTGGCGCTGGTCCTCCTGCACATAATATTGCTATAGCATCTTTTTTCATGTTTTATTAACTGATTTTAATGTACAAATATTAATTACTGTATTCAGGGCCGCAAAGATGGCAATATATTTTTAAAAATAAAATTCATACTTTCTGTTCGGAAAGAATGAAGGGAGTATTCGTTATTTTTTATAGCAACGATTATGGCTATAAAAATGAGATTAAAGCTCAATAGTCTGCTTTCTCTTTGGACCTACGGATACAATCTTAACAGGTACTCCAACCTCTTTTTCAATGAATTTTATAAAATTCAGAAGATTTAATGGCAGTTGTTTGCGATTGGTTACTTCTGTAAGATCTTCCGGCCATGCAGGAAGTTCTGTGTAAATAGGTTCCTCAATAATATTGATATCGTGTGGAAAGTAGTCAATAATACCTTCAGTTGTTTTGTACTCAGTACAAACTTTAATTGAATCAAAGCCCGATAATACATCTGCTTTGGTCATAATCAAAGCAGTAACACCATTAAGCATTACAGAATACTTTATTGCTGGAAGATCCAGCCAGCCACAACGTCTTGGTCGGCCTGTAGTGGCACCAAATTCATTGCCTTTTTTCCTCAGGATTTCACCAGTTGATTCAAGAAGTTCTGTTGGGAAAGGACCACTTCCTACTCTTGTACAATAAGCTTTAAATATTCCAAAAACATCACCTATCCTGTTAGGAGCTATTCCGAGGCCTGTACATGCCCCGGCACAAATGGTGTTTGACGATGTAACAAAGGGGTATGAACCGAAATCAATATCAAGAAGCGTTCCCTGAGCTCCTTCTGCTAAAATTGATTTTCCATTGGCAATTTCCTTGTTGATGTAGTATTCGCTGTCAATTATCTGAAATTTTTTTATACTTTCAATTCCTTCAAACCAACCTTTTTCATATTCTTCGAGCTTGTATTCGAATTTGTACATGCCAAGAAGTTGTTTATGCTTTTCAAGAAGCAGATTGTATTTTTTCCTGAAGTCTTTTGAAAGAATATCACCAACCCTTAATCCGTTTCGTCCTGTTTTATCCATATATGTTGGACCTATACCCTTAAGGGTTGAACCAATTTTGGTTTTTCCTTTTGATGCCTCAGATGCAGCATCTAAAATCCGGTGAGATGGTAAAATCAGATGAGCCTTTTTAGATATAAAAAGTCTTTTGGTAATATCAACATTGAGTTTGCTGATAGAATCAACCTCTTTCTCGAATATTATAGGATCAATTACAACACCATTGCCTACAATGTTTATTTGATCATCTCTAAAAATTCCTGAAGGAATATTGTGGAGAACATGTTTTATTTCATTAAACTCTAAGGTATGGCCGGCATTAGGTCCTCCCTGAAACCGGGCAATAATATCATATTTGGGAGTTAGTACGTCAACAACTTTTCCTTTTCCTTCATCGCCCCATTGAAGGCCTAAGAGTACATCTACTTTCATAGTTTTCATTAATCAGTTATCCTGTAATTCACAACGCGCGAAGGTACAAATATTTTCAAAAAAACGGGTTAATAATATCTTAGGAATACAATTCAAAATTACTTCGAGGAATTTCCTTTTCTCCTTCCATAGATATACAGTGAATGATGCGAAGCATCAAATCCGTTAAGCTCACAGGCAGTTTGAATTATATCTTGCATTCTCGGATCACAAAATTCAATCACCTGCCCGGAAACAATATCTATTAAATGATCATGTTGAATACACTGATAAGCCTTTTCAAACTGGGCAATGTTTTTTCCAAATTGATGTTTGATTACCAGATTGCAATCAAGAAGAAGCTCAATTGTATTATATAAAGTAGCCCGACTAACTCTATAATTCTTATTCTTCATAAAAATATATAGTGTTTCGATGTCGAAATGTCCTTCTCTAGAATAGATCTCATCCAGAATAGCATAACGCTCTGGGGTTTTTCTGTGGCCCTTTTTTTCGAGATAATCTGTGAAAATTTTTTTTACAGTCTCCCTTGTTTCGCTCGAAACCATAATTAGTCTAATTATAAATAAGGGCTAAGATAGTACTTTTTTAATATGCATCTTTTGTTAGAGAAAAAATTAAGAATATGAAGGAAGATGTTCTGATCTATTCACTGACTCAACTCCTTTAATTTTGCCGATATTCATAATCAGGAGGTTAAGGTCTTTCGCATTGTGAACATAAATTTCAATTGTTCCTTCCCAAATACCGTCATGACTCTCAAGGTGTATGTTACGGATGTTTACATTTAGCTGCTTTGTAATGGAGGTGGTAATGTCATTATAAATTCCAAACCGGTCGGTGCCGGATATAGATATTTTTGCAAGAAATGAATAGTATTTATGAGTGGTCCATTGAACATTTTCTATCATGTGCCCATGCGTTGAAGATAATTTAATGGCCTCTGGACAATTGGGTTTATGAACGCTTAGCTGCTGGAATTCATCTTTAATGCCAATTACCTGATCGCCCGGAATTGGGTTGCAACATCGTGCAATAATATATTCAGGCTCAATGTCATGTACATTCTCTCTTAAAAACACCTGTTTCAAATCTTGTCTGGCACCATTGATGCTTTTTTCATTTCGTCTTGTCATAGATGAAAACTGCAAGCTCCAGTAACGTATCCATTTATTCTTTGTATTCTTTTTAAGGAGCTGTTTTAAGTCATCAAGGTGTATTATCCCAATGCCTATTTTGCTGTACAGTTCATCTTTTGATGTTACCTGAAAATTTGGAATTAGCTTTCTGAAGATGCGGTTACTGGGTTTAAGTTTGAGCTCCTGAAGCTTTTGTTCTAAAATGGTTTTCCCTTTTTGAATGCGATTTTTTGTTTCCGATTTCAAATAAGCTTTTATGGCAGATTTAGCTTTTGCAGTCATCACTTTCTGCAACCAATCAATACGAGGCTGGGGTTTGTCTGAAGTAATTATTTCAACCTGATCGCCACTTTTTAATATGTGATTTAAAGCTACCAATTTATGGTTGACCTTTGCCCCAATTGCTGAATGGCCAATCTGGGAATGTACTTCATAGGCAAAATCAAGTGCAATTGCATTGATTGGTAATGTCTTAATATCGCCCTTGGGAGTGAAAATAAATATCTCAGAAGTAAATAAATTTAACTTCAGGTCATCCAGAAATTCAAGAACATCAGAATTCGGATTTTCCAATAAATCAGTGAGTCGCTTTATCCATTTATCTAGTTCTGTTTCATATGATGAAGCTCCTTCTTTATATTTCCAATGGGCAGCAAATCCTTTCTCAGCAATTTCGTCCATGCGAGTTGATCTGATCTGTACTTCCACCCAATGTCCTTTTGGCCCCATTACTGTAGCATGTAAGGCTTCATATCCATTGGCTTTTGGAGTACTTACCCAATCTCTGATACGTTCTGGTTTGGGCATGTATATATCAGTAATTAATGAGTAAATGTTCCAGCATTGAGTTTTTTCCGCCACCTTAGGTATGGGATCGAATATTATGCGTATTGCCATCACATCATAAATCTCCTCAAAAGGGATATTCTTCTTTTGCATCTTTTGCCAGATGGAGTATATGCTTTTCTGGCGGGCAGTAATTTCAAATTTTAAGCCATAATCTTTTAGCTTTTCCACAATAGGTTTTCTGAACTCCTGTAAAAATTCTATTAATAAGGGTTCATTTTTTCTGAGTTTCTCCTCGAGTTCATTAAAGACCTTTGGATAGCTGTATTTCAAGCTAAGGTCTTCAAGTTCTGTTTTAATGGCATACAATCCTAGTCGGTGGGCAAGGGGAGCAAAAAGATAAATAGTCTCACTGGCTATTTTCATTTGCTTATTTACAGGCAGACTATCAAGTGTTCTCATATTGTGAAGCCTGTCAGCAATTTTTATCAGAATAACCCTTACGTCGTCTGCCAGGGTCAGTAATATTCGCCTGAAGTTTTCAGCCTGTTGAGTGGTATTGGCATCAAATACTCCTGAAATCTTTGTCAGACCGTCAATGATTGAAGCTATCTTAGGTCCAAAAATATTTTCAATGTCTTCAATGGTATAGTCTGTATCCTCAACAACATCATGAAGAAGGGCACATATCATTGATTTTGCACCAAGGCCAATTTCCTGGTTAACAATTCTGGCAACGGCAATGGGATGTAAGATATAAAACTCGCCAGATTTACGGCGCATTCCTTTGTGAGCATCAAATGCAACCTTAAAGGCTTTTCGTATTAAAGTTTTATCATCCTTTTTGTTACAACGCACACATTCAGCCAATAATTGGTTGAACTCCCTTTTTACTTCAATCTCCTCTGCTGTAAGGGCTACACTCATTTTAATACAGTTTGAATGTGATTCATTTTTAATAGATCAAAGTTAATGATTTTGAGTCAAATATGATTGTAAATAAAGGTAAAGCTTATTGCCGGACAACAGTAACACTGCCATGAATTACTTTTAATTGGCCATTTTCATCTTTGTATTCCAACTGGTAACGGTAAACACCTTGAGGTACATAATCTCCTCCCTTGTATGATCCATCCCATCTGGGATTGTAAGCATCTGTTGATTGAAAAACAAGATTTCCCCAGCGATTGAAGATTTTAAAATTATAATAATCGGGAATGAAATCCATCCTGGAAGGTCCAAATGTATTGTTATCACTGGCACCAGGAACAAATGCTTCGAATGCAAATTCAATGTTTATTTCAAGACGGACACATTCAATATTGGATCTGCTTATTGCAGGCACCGGTTGAATTGAATTACCGGCTCCTTCGCGGGCAGTTATCCGGTAGCATACTTCGGCGCTTTGATTTTGATTTATCCTGTCATCAAAAGATTCAGTAAACTGTCTATCTGCCTGAGCAATGGTTTGAAAATCATTTTCGTCTGAATATCTCCTTTCAACGGAATAGGAATCAACATTGCCCAACCAGTTATGATAATCCGTCCAGTTCAAATTAACAGATGTGCCATCCAGTTCTGTATTCAGTAGTATAGTTCCAGCTATATTCTCCGATAAATCAACAATTGCATTGCAATAATTGATAGCCTGAATTTTATAATAGTAAGGATTTTCAGAGGCGTCCACTTCATCTGTATAATCAATGATTTTTTCTGAAGTCTCAATTGTGATAATCGAGTCGAAAGGCCCTTCTGGCAGAGGTGATGAGCGCAAGAGAGTATATGATTGAAGCTCAGAGGAAGGATCAATTCTGAATCTTAGTTGCGGATTGTTGTTTTCATCAACAGTGCCATAATCAGCATGTATGTATTCCGGATAAACTGAATGGTAAGTATTTGCATCAACTCTATTCGAGTTGGAAGTATGAGCTTCGGTATTTGCTCTTTCTGTAATAATAAAGAAACTGTAATTGCTATTTGGTTCAAGGTCTGTTATAAAAAATTCATTAACTCCTTCGGGCAAAGTTTGAAGGTATTCTATTGTTCCGGTTTCAGTATAATTGCAAATGCTATAACTTGCAATATCGCCACGCCAGGCATTGTAGTCATTCCAGTTTAAAGTGGCGGTTGCGGAGCATGAATCGTAATCGACCGTAAGAAAAATGGTGCTGTCAATATCTGATAATGGACTGTCATCTGTTGTAGTATAAGCTTTTATGCAGTACCCTAAAGAATTTACCGCAACATCCGGATTGTAATAGCTGTATTCAAGTTCACTGGTTTGACCAATTGGATCTGCAGCCTCTGAACCGCCGGTTCCTGTAACACGCCACTCACATACTTCATAATAATCTATTCCCGGAGTAGTAGAAGCATTCCAGTATATATGAATTTCCTGGGTTGCCGGATCAACCGTAACACGAATTATTTCAGGGGGATCAACAGGAATTTGAGCTTCACAAAAACTGAAACAGGTAAGAAGAATTAATATTTGAAATACTAAACGATTCATAATTGCATAATCATTTTACAAAAGCTAAACGATTTTTAGTTTTAATTTATTTCAGTATTTGATATATGTTCTGTGCAAATAATTCAATATTTAACTTGAAATACTACCTGCAAACTTAAGTATCATACTTGATATTTCGCAAAAGAACAGTATGTATTTATTAATTTTGAGATTGTGAATAACAAATAGTTGTTCATTATGATTATTTGCTGTGAACAAATTAGTTTAGAAATGTTTTATCAATTTAATATGCAGAAATTCTGAAACATTATATTTGTGACCTGTAAAGAATTGACGAAGCTTGGATAGGAAAAATGAAATCATTAATAACAAGTTTTACCGTATGGCGAAATAAGCATATTACTGACAGGCAGTTAATTATGGCGCTGAGTGTTGTGATTGGTATTCTTGTTGGTTTTGCAGCTGTTATTATTAAGAACCTTGTTCGAATTATTGAAAGTTATCTTAATAATATTGCATCTCATAAAATTGGTTTGTTGTATATCATTTTCCCAATCATTGGTTTGTCTGCAGTAGTTCTCTTTATCAAATACATTAACCGAAGGCCGGTTCGTCATGGAATACCGGGAGTGTTATTTGCAATATCAAAGAATCATGGCAAGATGAACAGTCATAATTTGTATTCCTCGATAATTACAAGTGCTTTAACTGTTGGTTTTGGTGGCTCGGTTGGATTAGAGGGCCCTACTGTAGCTACTGGTGCAGCTATCGGATCTAATATTGGAAGGGTGCTAAATCTTAGTTACAAGCAAATTGTATTGTTGCTTGGTTGTGCATGTGCAGGTGCTATGGCAGCTATTTTTAAGGCTCCTATTACTGCAGTTGTTTTTGCACTTGAAGTGATTATGCTTGATCTGACAATGTCAGCAGTAGTTCCTTTACTGATTGCATCAGCAACAGCAACACTAACATCTTATACTTTTCTAGGTCAGGCAGTACTTTATTCTTTTTCTGTAACGGAAAAATTCCAGATGAACCAGCTTGTTTGGTACCTCATATTTGCTGTATTTGCAGCATTGGTAGCTGTTTATTTTTCAAGAGTATTTAATTTCATTACCGGTTTATTTGATAAAATACAAAATGTATTTTACAAGCTTCTCATAGGAGCCTCACTTTTGGGGATTGTTATTTTTTTCTTACCCTCACTTTTTGGTGAAGGATATGAAGTGATCAACGCAAGTTTAAAGGGACAATATAGTTTGCTATTTGAAAATACTTTTTACTCTTTTCTGCAAGGAGGAGTATTTTCCACATTAATTGTATTCCTGATTGTTTTACTATTTAAGGTTGTTGCATCATCCTTGACTTTTGGTGCTGGTGGAGTTGGGGGTGTTTTTGCTCCAACATTATTCACAGGAGCGATTGCCGGACTTTTTTATGCTCAATTGTTGGGAATAGCAGGCATTGATGTTAACCCGGCAAATTTTGCCCTTGTCGGTATGGCAGGAATGATTGCAGCAGTAATACATGCTCCATTAACCGCAATTTTTTTAATTGCCGAAATAACAGGTGGCTATCAGCTTTTCATGCCCCTTATGATTGTTTCGACCTTATCTTATGCGATAACAAAAATATTTGTTTCTAATTCTGTTTATACAATGCAGCTCGCAAGGCGGGGAGAACTTATTACTCATCATAAGGACAAAGCCCTGCTTATGATGTTACGACTAAATGAATTAATAGAAAAAGATTTTAATGTTCTAAGACCTTCATTCACTATGGGGCAATTAATAGAAACTATTAAGTTTGCACATCGTAATATTTTTCCTGTTGTTGAAGAAGATGGTACATTCAGAGGGATTATTAAACTGGATGATATCAGGCACATTATTTTCGATAATGAATTGTACGATAGTATTTATGTGAGGGATTTGATGTTCATGCCCGAATATGTTATTTCTTTTACTGATACAGTTGAAGAAGTAGCTATGAAATTTCAGGCAAGTGGAAGGTATAATATTGCTGTACTTAAGCATGGGATATACCTTGGATTTATTTCCAGGGCGAAATTGTTTTCAAGTTATCGTAGTTTATTAAAAGACTTCTCTGAAGAATAAATGACAGATTATATGGTTAGGACAAAAATACTTGGAAAATTTTTAATTTGGAGAGACAAACATCTGGGCCATAGACAATTTGTTTATATTTTAAGCTTTTTTATTGGCATTCTCAGCGGACTTGCAGCTGTACTTTTAAAAAATGTTGTACACTATATTCAACATTTGCTTCTGCGCAGTCTTCCTTCAGATCAGATGAACTATCTCTATTTGTTTTTTCCTCTTACAGGCATTATTCTAACAGTTCTTTTCGTGAAATTTGTGGTAAAGGATAAGATTGGACATGGAATCAGCAGGATATTGTATGCCATTTCAAAAAAGAATGCAAAGATCAGCCCTCATAATAATTACTCTTCTTTTATTGCCAGTATTTTAACCGTTGGTTTTGGAGGTTCTGTTGGTCTTGAGGCACCAATTGTTTTAACAGGATCATCTATTGGTTCAACCCTCGGAAGGATATTCAGGATGAATTACAAAACCACAACCATTCTGATAGGCTGTGGCGCTGCCGGGGCAATAGCGGGAATATTTAAGGCACCTATTGCTGCGGTTATCTTTGCCCTTGAGGTACTCATGTTAGATCTTACATTGTGGTCAATCATTCCACTTCTTATCAGTGCCGTTACTGCATTAACTGTTTCCTATTTCTTTTTGGGGAAGGCAGAGATTTTTTCATTCGATTTGGCTGAACAGTTTGCATTGGGCCGAATACCATATTATGTTCTTCTTGGTATTTTTTGCGGATTTGTGTCTTATTACTTTACGCGTGGCACCTTATCTATAGAATCATTTTTCAATAAATTTAAAAATCCCTATTTAAGATCAGTTATTGGTGGAACAACACTGGGTCTTGTCATTTTATTTCTTCCTCCCTTATATGGTGAAGGCTATAATACATTAGATGCTTTACTGAATGGCAATGCTCACGAAATTACTAATGGCAGCTTGTTTTACGGTCTTCAGGACAACTTATGGATGTTTGGTCTGTTTCTTTTACTTATCCTGATTTTTAAAGTTGCTGCTACGGCTGTTACAAATGGAGCCGGTGGTGTAGGAGGTATTTTTGCCCCAACATTATTTATGGGTGGCATTGCCGGTTATTTTAGTGCCCGTATAATCAATTTATTTGGTACAGCAAATGTCTCTGAGCGAAATTTTGCACTGGTTGGAATGGCAGGAATGATGGCAGGAGTGATGCATGCACCTCTTACCGCAATTTTCTTAATTGCTGAAATCACAGGTGGCTATGGTTTATTGTTGCCATTGATTTTAACTTCCACCATTGCTTATATCACAATTATGTATTTTGAACCCCATTCCATATATACGGTCAGGCTGGCGGAAAGAGGAGAACTTTTGACTCATCATAAAGATCAGGCGGTATTGACACTTATTGAAATGGGAAAAGTTATTGAAAACGATTTTATAGCGCTAAAGCAAGACGATAAGCTTAGTAAATTGGCTATTGCCATATCAAAGTCGAAAAGAAATATTTTTCCCGTAATAAACAACGAGATGCTTGTTGGTATTGTATTGTTGGATGATATACGGCATATTATTTTTAATACAGAAATGTACGATACTACTTATGTAAGAGATTTAATGATTTTACCGCCTACGCATGTTTCTCCTGATGAGTCAATGGAATCAGTAATGAAAAAATTTGAAGAAACCGGCTCCTGGAATCTTCCGGTTATTAAGAATGGCATATATATAGGATTCCTGTCGAAATCAAAACTCTTTTCCGTATACCGGAATTGGTTATTGGATATCTCTGCAGAGTAAAGCTGGCTCCGAATATAGGGTTTACTAAAAACCTTCCAGACCTGCCAATGCTCCAACTAAGGTTGCTATTCCCAATATCCAGAAAAGCAATACTACCACAGCAATTCCACTAAGAACAATTCCAATAATACTTAAAATACGTCCTGCATTCAGAGATCCATATCCTGTATAGGCATCAGGATTTGCCTCGTAAAGTTGTTTGCCTTCTTTTGATATAACCAGGCCAATAATTCCAAAAACTAATCCAAGGGTGCATCCAAAAACAACCGATAATATTCCTAAGACAAGAGTTGTACTGGAGTTTGGTAAAACAGTTTTATTTGTTTGAGGGGGATCTATTACTTCCATGGTAAAATTGGTTTTAAAGAAAAGCACCGAATGTGATTCCGGTGCTTTTTAAATATTTTGTTATGTAAATTATTTTCCTGCTGGACCCTTATAAGTAGCACTTCCTAGTCCAAGTATTGGTACAAATATTATGCTTAAGAGCAGAATCCCTATGGTAAATCCCACATCTTTACCAAAACTTTTAGATAGTAAATTCACTGCCCATATTGCAAATATTATATTAACTATAGGGATACACATAAGAAGGAGCCACCACCACGGTTTACCTATAATTTCCAAGAAAACAATAATGTTATAGATGGGTATTAGAATTGCCCATCCCGGCTTTCCCGCTTTGGTGAAAATTTTCCATTCGGAAACGATCAGAAGAATAATAATCGCTACATAAATGATAATACCTACAATTTTCATAATCATTAATTTTTAATTAATAATAGAACTATTTTATGAAGATTTATTTCATTGCTTTAAGATTGAGACCGTACATAGTAATGAATAATGCGGCTACAAAAAAACCAGAAATAGCAATTATTGAAGTAATAATATTCACACCAACAAGGATCATTGGAACAAAAATCATGATAACTTTGGCTCCTGAATACATGTAAAAACCGGTTTTTTTCAGGTTCCACATCATGATTACTCCAATAAGTGCAATAATGGTGAGCGCAAGTCCTATGCCAGCAATTATAGGCATTACTTCAAATAGTTTTAATATTGAATTGAAGATTTGCTCAACGAGAGCCGAGGCAGCAGGATCGGCTGCGTCAATTTCATTTAATGCATCTTCAAACCCACTTTGTACTAAAGGATAAACTGCTGAACTGAATGCTCCAAATGCCAAGTTTACCAGATTGCTGATAACTGACATGCCCAGACCGACAAAACTAATGATGCAAATAACAGTCAAAAAAGTAGGTCTGGCTTGTGTTTGAGTTTGGTTTTCCATGGTAAAATAGTGTTTGGTTTGGAGTCAAGTTATAAAAAAAACAAGAGGAGTGTATTAATTTAGGAATGATTTTTTCAGACAAAATTGTTAATTCATTGATTTTGAAAATCATATAATTTCTGAAGTCTTATTGTTATTAAGTAAATTGTAATATCCAAAATGATTCATTTGATAGATGTAAGAGAAAAAGTATCTTTGTAATCTTAAAAATAAAATCCCTTTGAATTGATGAAAAGAGACACAGCAATTTTTGATTTAATTGATAAAGAACATAAGCGTCAGTTGCATGGCATTGAATTAATTGCCTCAGAGAATTTCGTTAGCGATCAGGTTATGGAATCTATGGGATCCTACCTTACAAACAAGTATGCTGAGGGATTGCCGGGGAAAAGATATTACGGAGGCTGCCAGGTTGTTGATGAGGTTGAAACGCTGGCCATTGAACGTGCAAAACAATTGTTTGGTGCAACATGGGCTAATGTACAACCGCATTCCGGGGCACAGGCAAATGCGGCAGTTATGCTCGCCGTGATGGATGTAGGAGATACATTTCTTGGACTGGACCTTTCTCACGGAGGACATTTATCTCATGGTTCTCTTGTCAATTACTCCGGCATTATTTATAATCCAGTTGCATACAAATTGAGAGAATCGGATAGTACCATTGATTACGATATGATGGAGGCTTTGGCAAAGAAAGAAAAGCCTAAAATGATTGTAGCCGGAGCGTCTGCATATTCGCGTGACTGGGATTATGCCAGAATGAGGGCTATTGCTGATCAGGTTGGAGCTATTTTAATGGCTGATGTTGCTCATCCTGCTGGTCTGATAGTAACAAAATTACTTAACAATCCTTTCCCTCATTGTCATATTGTAACAACCACTACTCATAAAACATTGCGTGGACCCAGAGGAGGACTCATTGTTGTTGCGGAAGATTTTGAAAACCCCTGGGGTAAGAAAACACCAAAAGGTCAATTGAAAACCATGACTCAGCTACTTGATTCAGCCGTTTTCCCGGGAATTCAGGGAGGTCCGCTGGAGCATGTTATTGCTTCTAAAGCTGTGGCTTTTGAAGAAGCACTTACAGATAGCTATAAGGAATATATGAAACAGGTAAAGCTAAATGCATCTAAAATGGCTGAAAGCTTTATTGCTTCCGGCTATGACGTTGTTTCCGGAGGAACTGATAACCACTCCATGCTGATCGATCTTCGATCAAAATTTCCTGATATGACAGGAAAGCAGGTAGAAAATACACTGGTATTGGCTGACATTACAGTGAATAAGAATATGGTTCCATTTGATAGTCGCTCACCATTTCAGACATCAGGCATCAGAGTTGGTACTCCTGCAATTACTACACGTGGTGTGAAAGAAGACATAATTGGTCAGGTAGTTGAGCTTATTGATGAGGTGCTTTCAAATATTGAAAACGAAGCTGTACTATCATCAGTTAGAAAAAAAGTGAATGATCTGATGAGTAATTATCCGCTTTTTGCTTATTAAGAATTAAATTATTTCATCCCTTTTATAAGGGGTGAATGGCTAAATAAGAATGAAAACCGCTAAAAGGAGAGATCCTGATAGCGGTTTTCTATTTTATGATCCAATTTGAAATCTATTGGCTAATCATTAAGCTGATATTTATATACAATGCATTCAGAACTTGATGATCCATCGTCCTGATAATGATAAATTTCTGTAAGTAACCAAATTGTATTGTTCGATGCAGTTAGGCCGCGTATGCCTTCAACCGGTAGTCTGTACGCTTCTGAAAGAACATTATTTTTCGACATGGAAAATATGATTCTCCCAAGTTCCGGAAAAACAATTCTATCATCAATAAATTGAAATGAATTGATATAGAGATAATCAATAAAAACACTATCAACTACTGATAGAGAGGCATCTAGTTTGTATATCAAACGATTATAATTATCTGCAACATAAAGGTTTCCGTTGTCAAAGGCCAAGGCATCCACTTCATAGGATGGAGGTGGATACATTTCCAGTTTGTTTCCGAGTGTATCATATTTTATGATCCATTTACCTCCTTCTTCAGGGTCATATTTGTAAGTCCAAAAGTAGGTTCCATCAAAAGCAGAAGGACTTGACAGGAAGCATGGGCTGATGGTTCTTAATACATTTCCTTCGGTATCTATTACCTTGGTTTCATCATAGATGGTATTTACAAGCCACAGATTCTTATTGACGTACAAAATGCCTGGGAACCAGGGATTTGTATTACTGATCCGACAAATTTCAGTAACTTCTCCAGTGCTTAGTGGAAGCTTTTCTCCTTCGAATGTACCTGACATATAGGATTCAACTTCGAATACCCCGGCAACCGAATTGCTGTTTGTAACATCGCCACGTGCAATAATATCCACCCCGCTAATTCCAATTGCTACTCTTGCTTCTTTGCTTTCAATTCTGCCAGTATATTCAACTCCATGATTTTCCAAACTGGGCAAGTCAAAACGTATAAAAATATAGCCATCAAAATAAGTTTCATTTTGTACAACATCAGTAATAAAGGTCCCTGAAGTTCCGTCTTCGGCTTCCCAAGAGCCAAACCATATGCCGTCAACTTCACAGTCGGCTGTTTTATTATTTTTGTTTTCACAGGCCATAAAAAACAGGCCAACCAAAAACAATAATAATGTAGATTTAAGAAAATTCATATCCAGAAATTTAAAATTCATAACTTATTTTTGCTAGTATCCTTGGATACATAACAAGACCAGATTTTGGGCTTGTACTTTTAGACATAAAATAGTAACCGAAACAGGGCTGAAAATGCAGTGCAATGTTTATATGATCAAAGCGGTAACCGGGCCCAATCATAATACCATACTCAATGCCTTTTATTGAGTTATCAAATTCTTCGGAATTTAAAAAACCAAAGTTTCCAAAACCACCGAACTCTCCATGAAATGAGGTTTTTGGATAAGATATCAGACAGTGGATACCAATTGCTAATCTTTTTGCAAAAGATTTATCTGTATAGTAAGAATCAAAACTCACCTTTTCAAATTCAATTCTGGCACCGGCTTTTATAAGATCTGAAATTCCATATTCATAGGAAAATGTAATTGGAATACTCGTCTCCGGGTCCAACCAGAGATCGATATCCGGGTTGTCATTGTCAATGTAAAGACTGTTCTCAAATGGTATTCCATAGCCAACTGAAAGTGAAACAGAATGCTTCCCTGTCTGAGATTTGAGAGATGAAGTGAATAGCAAACAAAAGCATAATAATAGATGTGTAAGTTTCATATTTGTAAAGTTTTAATAGGTTTTTGGATTTTTAAATGCAATCATTTCAGAATTACCTTTTCAAATGATTTACAAAAATGCCTCGATCTTAATGAGGAAATGATCCAAAGGGGGCGAGTGTTACAAAAAAGGATAGAAAAAAATGGTTTTAAGAAATTTCGGAGGAAAAATAGGCTACCGGGAGGGAATAATCAATCCAGCAATTTTCCCAGTTGCATTACCCAGGATTCAATATCTTCTCTTTTCCAGCCATTGAATTTTTCTCTTCGGGAACGGACAATCATTCCTCCAAAAGCCATTTTCGATACGGGTTTAATATTTGTATTTTCAATATACTTATCAATGTAATTTTCAATGGCTTCTTTTACAACTTCATTCTTTGGTACTCCCAATACAATTTCTTTGTTCAGAGTAATTCCGGCTGTTACAAAGACGGCTAATTTTTGATTGCTGAAATCATGTCTTTTTAAGAACCATTTTGCAAGAAAAACCCATCTGCCATTAACTATTGATGAGCCGATGATCAGATTGTCATATGTGTGTAAAGTTTTCCAGTATTTCAGGATCTTTTTGATATTAACCATTTGAACATTATGAGAAAACCGTAATGTCAGCATTTCACCTATTACCTGGGCGGTTCTTTCAGTAGTACCTCTGCGGGTTCCATATACAATTAGGGTGTGTTTCATGTAGGGATTTAGATAATTTTCATCGACACATAATTTTTATTCTAAAATTCACAGCCTTTTCATCACAAAAGCAAATAACTCGTGAAACGTAAAACCTAAAAATTAATGAAATGTTTAAAAATGATTCTAAACAATATTGGCGAAACCCATAAAAGCCATGGCAAGAATGCCTGCAATGATAAAGGCTACAGGTACGCCTTTCATGCCCTTAGGAATATTTGCAAGCTCAAGTTGTTCACGAATCCCTGAAAAAGTGATAAGGGCAAGGCCAAAACCAATGGCATTTGCAAAGGCATAAACTGTGCTTTCCGCCAGATTGAATTCTTTCTGAAATGTAAGTATAGCAACACCCAGAATGGCACAATTGGTAGTGATGAGAGGAAGAAAAATCCCTAAGGCCTGATATAGGGCAGGACTGACTTTTTTAAGTATGATTTCAACCAATTGTACCAGAGCGGCAATAACCAGGATATAGGATACGGTTTGCATAAATCCCACACCCAGTGGCTCCAGTATATATTGTTGCACGAGATAAGTAACAATGGTTGCAATAACCATAACGAAAGTAACTGCTCCTGCCATTCCTATGGCGGTATCAACCTTGCCTGAGACTCCGATAAACGGACAAATTCCGAGAAATTGAGACAGTACAATATTGTTGACAAAAACAGCTGATATGATAATTATTATGTATTCCATAATTTCTTATTGTATTATGCGGTTTTATTCCTGATCTTATTCATAATCATGATTAAATATCCCAATGCCAGAAATGCTCCGGGAGCCATTACAAATATTAGAATCCCATCGCCTTCTATAAACTTTATACCAAAGAAGGAACCATTACCCAGTAGCTCGCGAACAGAACCCAGAATAACCAGTGCAAAAGCAAATCCAAGGCCTATGCCCAAACCATCAATCATGGAAGAGAACACGGTATTCTTAGAGGCAAATGCCTCAGCACGTCCGAGTACAATACAATTCACTACAATAAGAGGAATAAAAATACCAAGATTATCGTATAAACTCGGCTCACCATTGGGGCCCGGTGTATTTGTATAGGCACTCATCAATAAATCAACAATAGTAACAAAAGCGGCAATAATAACTATATAAGACGGTATCCTGACTTTATCAGGAATAAACCGGCTGAAGAGCGAAATAAAAATATTAGAAAGCACCAATACGAATGTAGTGGCTAAGCCCATTCCGAGACCGTTTAAGGCCGAGCCTGTTGTGCCAAGTGTTGGGCACATACCCAGAAAGAGCACAAATACGGGGTTTTCTTTGATGAAACCTTTTAAAAAATTTTTCCATTGATTCATTTGTCACCTCCCTCTTTTTGATAGGCAGCATAAGCTCGTTGCATAGCATCACAATATGCTCTTGAAGTAATTGTTGAAGCAGTTATAGCATCAACCTGACCACCATCCTTTTTTACTTTAAGTATAAAATTGCGCGGATTTTTTCCTTCGAATTGCTCACTCCAGTTCGATTTCGACTTTAACATTTTATCTCCAAGCCCTGGAGTTTCTTTGTGCTCCAGAACAGCAACTTCCTTAATTGTTCCATCGGGAAGAAATCCGGCCAGTAGTTTGAGTGTTCCTCCAAAAGCTTTATTTGAAAAGGTTTCAATTGCATATCCGACTGTATCATCATTCAATTTTGCGATATAGAAATAAACTGTATCTCCATCAATTGGCAACTTTAAAATATCCTTACCTGGCTCGTTATTAAACTCTGGCATAACCCTTTTGATGGCCAGATTTTTCTTTGCTGCTTTGGCTATGGCAATAGGTTCTTTTGTAAGCTCATATACATAACCTAATGCAGCCGAGGACGCCAGCGTAACCAAAAATAATGTAATAACCATACTGCCGAAGGTAGATTCTTTCTTAGCCATTGTTCACCTCCTCTCCAAAACGTTTTGGTTTTATGTATCTGTTTATTAAGGGAACAAATCCGTTCATTATAAGAATGGCGAATGATACACCTTCCGGGTATGCTCCAAAAACCCTGATCAATACGGTGATAATACCTATTCCAACTCCAAAGATTATCATACCAGACGGAACCATGGGGGATGTAACATAATCTGTAGCCATAAAAATAGCTCCGAGTAATATTCCACCGGTCAGGATATGGAAAAGCGGATCAGCATAAGCATTTGGATCAGCAAGATGCAGAATCCCTGTAAAAACAAAAACGGATAGAATAATACTTACAGGAATATGCCAGGTAATAATTTTCCTGATAAGCATATAAATTAATCCAAGTATTAATGCTCCCGCTGCAATCTCACCCAAAGATCCTCCAAGCTTGCCAATAAACAAATCAAGATAGGAGGGAAGTTCCTTCATCAATTCAGGAAGTGGAGTGCCTTGTTTCAAGCCTTCTTTTAAAATTCCCAGAGGAGTAGGGCCAGTAAATCCGTCAATATTACTGATGTAAGGTGTTTTCAATCCTGCAGGCACAGGGTAGGAAGTCATTTGAACCGGAAATGAAAGGAGTAAAAATACCCTTCCTACCAAGGCTGGATTGAATGGATTATTTCCTAAACCTCCAAAAGTCATCTTACCAATACCAATAGATACCAGGGCTCCTATTATGATAATCCACCAAGGTAGATTTGAAGGCAGGTTAAAGGCCAATAGCATTCCGGTTACCATTGCAGATCCATCCGATATACTTACCTTGGTTTTGAGCATGAATTTCTGAATAAGAAATTCAAACAGCATACAAGAAGCTATTGAGATAAGACTTACTGTAATAGCTCCAATACCAAAGAATAATACAGAAACTATAAGGGTTGGTATTAAAGCAATGATAACACCGTACATCAACTTTTCAACTGATTGTCCGCTATGAATATGCGGCGATGGAGCTACTGTTATTAATTTGTTCACTTAAAATTTATTTAGTGATAGTCTATTTCTTTCTTGTTCGTATAATCTTTCCTACATTCGATTTACCCAGTCTTATATAATCAAGCAGTGGTCTTCCTGCCGGACAAATGAAAGCGCAGGAACCACATTCAATACAATCCATTACCCTGTCGGTTTCAAGTCTTTTGAACATTTCTTTTTCACTGAGGGTCATCAATAAATAGGGTTCTAATCCCATAGGACAAACACTTATGCATTTTGAGCAGCGGATACAGGCTTCAACCGGTTTTCGTTTTGATTCCTGATCTTTTAGAATCAAAATTCCTGAAGTACCTTTTGTAACGGGCACATCAGTACTTGAAAGAGCTTTCCCCATCATTGGGCCGCCATTGATTATCTTTCCAGTATCATCAGGTAGTCCGCCTGCTGCTTCAATAAGTTCATTTACGTTGGTTCCGATACGCACTCTGTAATTCGAAGGATTTTTTAATGATTTACCGGTTACAGTTACAATACGTTCTATAAGAGGTTTGTTTTTTTGAACAGCTTCATATACAGCAAATGCAGTTCCAACGTTAAATACTACAGTTTCTACATCAACTGGAAGTCCTCCTGAAGGAACCTCCCTTTGGATCAAAGCTTTGATAAGTTGTTTTTCTCCACCCTGGGGATATTTAACTTGTAACGCCTGTACACTTATGTCTTTGAATTTGCCTGCAAGCTTACTTAGCTTATCAATTGCATCAGGTTTATTATTCTCGATACCAATGATTGTTTTCTCAACATTTAAAGCCTTAGCCAAAATGCTTATTCCTACCATCAATTCCTGAGATTTCTCAAGCATTAGTGCATGATCGGATGTCAAATAAGGTTCGCATTCAACTCCATTAATTATTAGAAAACTGGCTTTTTTACCTCTAGGCAGTGTAAGTTTAACATGTGAAGGGAAAGTTGCTCCTCCCATTCCAACGATTCCGGCTTCATTTATTTTCTGGATTATTTCTTTTTGCTCAAGTAAGCAATTCTCTTTCAGTTCATCAGATCGATCTATTGTTTCATCCCATTCTTCGCCTTCAACCTGGATGAATATAGAATTATGCTTGTAGCCACTTGCATCAAGAGCTTTATCGATTTTCAATACCTTACCTGAAACTGATGAATGGATGTTCGCAGATACAAAACCATTTCCTTCAGCAATCAATTGACCGGTTTTAATTGTATCTCCCTTTTCAACAACTGGTTTTGCCGGAACTCCCAAATGCATAGCCAAAGGAATAGTAACTGTTGCAGGAAGCGTAAGATCTACAATTGATTTCTGTGCTGTAATTTTATTTTCAGAAGGATGAACTCCGCCTTTTGCAAATGTTTTCAACATACTTAATCCTCCTTGTTTTTTAAGTTTTCATCTGGTTCTGCAAGTTCAGATTTTTGATCAGTATTCTGTGTTTCGGCAGCCTCAACTTTTTCCTTTCTTGGTGGGAAACCGATTTCTATGATCGAATTTGTCGGGCATTCAGGTACACATTTCCTGCACAATTTACACTTATCAGCATCAATAAATGCCAGATTGTTTTCCATTGTTATAGCTTCGAAAGGGCAAATTTTAAAACACTTACTACAGCCGATACATGCTACACTACAACTTTTTTTGGCAATTCCACCTTTCTCTTCGTTGCGGCAGGCAACATATATTTTCCTGTCTTTTTTGGCACGCTTTCTTAGTTCAAAAAGATCCTTGGGGCATGCTTTAACACAAGCACCACAAGATGTACAATTTACATCGTTCACAACTGGCAGACCTGTTTTTAGGTCCATTGCCAGAGCATCGAAATTGCAAACTTCAACACAGTCACCAAATCCAAGACATCCATATTGGCATCCGGTATCGCCGCCATAAAGTGCAGATGCAATGGCGCAGGTGGCAACACCATCATAATGGTTAGTTTGGGGACGGGCGTCACAGCTTCCGTTGCATCGCAATACTGCAACCCTTGGATCCTGTTCAACAGCATCGCGCCCAAGAATAGTTGCCACAGCACTCATAGTTTCATTTCCGCCGACAGGGCAATAGAGGCCTTCAAAATCGTCAGATTTCACACATGCTTCAGCGAAATTTCTACAACCCGGAAAACCACAACCTCCACAATTTGCAGCAGGCAGGGCTTCTTCTACATCATCAATTCTCGGATCTTCATGTACTTTAAACTTTTGTGCAACAAAATATAGCACTATTGCTGCAGTAGTTCCCAGTCCGCTTAATGATAATATAGTGTATAAAATAACTGTATTCATATTAACCCTCCCTATTTAACCGGAATGTAAAAGTTTTTTTTAATGACTCCCTGTAATGATATACAAGTAAAAAGTAAGGAATCAGGATCAGAAGTGTAATCGAACCAACAAAGAGTTCATTTAATTTTAGTGTTGAAAGTACAAGTAAGGTTGTTATCAAAATTACTAATGGAACAATATATGCAATTAGTGTAGCTCTTAATCCAAGGCTGCGCTTCATGAAAATTCGAACTGTTTCACCAATTGAATATTGACTTTCACCGGCTGGAACAAAAATATGTTTTGTCTTTGAATCAATAAAATTGCATCCTTTCTTTGCCTGGCAATTTGCGCATGCTGAAAACGATGTGATCTTAACTTTTACCATTCCTTCTGAAAGCGCTTCAACTACTCCCTTCTGTTCAATGCAGGTTGCGGAATCCATTAAGTCTTATTTGTTTTTGAGGAATACAAAATTAAATATGTTGTTCAAACAAAATATGTCAGAAATCAAAAAATAGTTAAATTATAATGATTTTAAATAGCGTATGACTATCCTAATCCTTCTTAGATGTAATTGGATACTTGTTATTCTTTACATGAGCTAATCTTACTATTACTTCTCCAATGATTATTGGAGATTCTGCATAAACAACAATTTTGTTTTTATCATTTGTTGCCCACACCATCATGGTATCTCCTTCTTTAAAAGTTTCACCGGCAATTAGCATAACTGCAAATTTTATGCATTCAAATTTCCCGATTCTTTTGACTTTTTTCTCCTCTATTCCCAGATATTTAATGGTAATGGGGTAAAGTTCTTTGTCAAGAAGAATAGTCATTGGAATTTCATCTCCTACCTGATGCTTACTAAAGTCAATGTTCCTGGCAAAAAGTAAGGCACTCATAATATCAAAAGTGCATGAAGGAAATTTTATTGTATCATTCGTGGTGGGATTTTCATTGGTCTTGTTCTCAGCGTATGCTACGCTATCTTGATAGTCATAAACATATAACTCATTTTGTTTGTAATTTCCCTCCCTTACATGACGACTTGAAATTAAAGGTCTGAGAGTTTTTTTGTCGATAAGTGTTTCAAATTTATCTCTAACTTTAAATACCCAATCCCACTTTTTGTATGTATTACCCACTCCCGTGAATTGATAAGCAGGTATATCGTTATACATTGTATCCCTAATGGTTAATGTTGCTTCTGCTACTTCAGTCCATACAACAAACAAATTGTATGATGCTACATATGTAATTTCTTCACCAGATTTGAATGTTGAATTAGTTCCGGTACACTCCTGTGCTGATATATAGGTGTTTAGTAAAAAAAAAGAAGCAATTAACAGAACACCTGTGTATATATTGGAAATCTGATAGGGCATTTTATAACTTTAAAAATTGCTATTCTAAAATTAAGATTTTTTAGTTTTTGTTTTGGGGATGAAAATTATGTTTGATTTCCTAGGTTTCAAAGAAGTTAAATTTAAAATCGAGAATAGATTCATAGTATTCCCCGCGTTCCATGATATCGTCATCACCTTCTTCATAATACCAGTTAACACTTAATCTCTTTCCTTTTTTTGAGATGTCAACAAGTGCCCTTAAAATATGAAGAATTGCTTTTGAAGAACCACTATTAAAATATTCCAATTCGATATCAAGTGTAGTTACAACAGGTGGTTCCTGGCAAAAAAAATAAATCCATTCGAAAAGCTGATCATAAAAAAGTGTAGGGTCTTCCGGGATTGAACGTCCACTAATCTTAAGCCTTCCGTCTGTATTGAAGCTAACCTCCGGAGTCTTTTTTGTGCTTTCAATTAGTAGATTAGTCATTAAATTATGAAATTTACTTATTCAAGATCAAAACCTAAAAATACAATAAATTGTATTGATATTTCAATTTGATATCTAACAAAATATTTGATTCCGCTTAAAAACTGACATTTCTAGTTAAAAAAAAAGATGAAAATTGAAGAAAAAACTAATAGCGAGAGAGAGCTGATAAACCTGGAATTCATATTCAGTGCATTGGAGTTCGCTGCTTCGAAACATCAATTTCAGAAACGAAAAGGAACTATGGGCATTCCATACATTAATCATTTAATTGAAGTTGCGGCATTACTTACCAAACAGATAGATAATCCAACCGCTGATTTGCTGATAGCTGCTATTTTGCATGATGTTATTGAAGATACGAATGCAAAGAAAGACGATATTCAAAACAGATTCGGAAAGAAGGTTTTAGGTATTGTTCTTGAAGTTACTGATGACATGAACTTACCCTCTTTCAAAAGAAAAGTTCTTCAAATACAGCATGCTAAAGATTTGTCTTATGAAGCACGTTGCATTAAAATAGCAGATAAGACTTGCAACATTCGTGATATTTTATTTACGAGAATAAAATGGTCCAGGAAGAGGAAGATTAAATATATACAGTGGGCAATTAATGTTGTTAATGAAATTAGGGGTACTCATCCAGGACTCATTGCAGAATTTGACCGAATTATTAAACAGTCGGAAGAAATGCTTAAAATTACATGGTGACTAAGCCTTTATTCTGGCAAAGGGAGCATCAGAATGATTTGCATATTCTTTGTTCAGGAACTTGTAATATCCGGTTAAAGCTATCATGGCAGCATTGTCTGTAGAGTATTTAAATTCAGGGATATAAACATTCCAATCCCTTGAGTGTCCTTCTTTAAGCAATTCCTTCCTTAAACCTGAATTTGCCGAAACACCTCCGGCAATGGCAATATTTTTAATGCCTGTTTGCTTTGAAGCAAGAATCAGTTTCTCTAACAAGATAGTATTGATGATATATTGAATGGATGCGCATATATCTATCTTATTCTTATCAATAAAATCATTTTCCACTTTTACCTGATCTCTCAGAAAGTATAAGAATGAGGTTTTGAGGCCGCTGAAGGAATAGTTTAAACCGGGGATTTGAGGCTTATTAAAATTGAATTTGTTCCTGTTGCCTTCATTTGCAAATTTATCAATTAAAGGTCCCCCTGGATAGGGTAATCCCATAATTTTAGCACACTTATCAAATGCTTCGCCTGCAGCATCATCAATGGTTTTCCCAATTGTTTCAGACTCCAGGTAATTTTTAATTATCATTATTTGCGTATGTCCACCCGAAACAAGAAGGCATAGGAACGGAAAAGACGGGATTTTTGAAGCATCATTTTCTTCACGCAGAAAAAGGGAAAGTATATGGGCATGCAAATGGTTAACATCGATAATGGGAATGTTTTTTGCGATTGCAAAACCTTTGGCAAAAGAGGTGCCAACAAGCAATGCTCCCATAAGACCCGGACCCCTGGTAAATGCAACAGCACTGATCTGTGATTTATCAATACCTGCCTGTTTTATAGCAGCATCAACAACAGGAAGGATATTTTGCTGATGTGCTCTTGAAGCCAATTCCGGTACTACACCTCCATATTCTTTATGAATATCCTGATTTGCTACTTTATTCGAGAGTACATATCCGTTTTTTACAATAGCAGCTGAAGTATCATCGCAGGATGATTCAATTCCCAGAATAATAATATCCATTAATTTTTAGTTATTTAGGTGTCTTTGATGATAT
>CAYWBC010000047.1:28248-31700 GCA_964456285.1 uncultured Bacteroidales bacterium | reverse complement strand
TATGGTGCTATTAAAAATATTGTTATCATCACCAATGGTCAGAATCCCACCGGTTCCTGTATTTATTGGATTGTTGCCTGTAACATCTTTTGTAACCTCCAGATCAAAACCTTGCATATTCAGATTACCATCAACATCTAAATTGTTAATACTATTGGGAACATCCGCTGTAAGATTTATTGTGTGGTTAAGTGTGACATTGGAAACATCTGCTGCGTTCTCACCTGGATATGATCCGAATGTAAATCCAGAGGCACTCCATGCAGCAGGATTACTCCAGGTAGTCGAAGCACCAGTTGTTGTCCAGGTGACCTGAGAAAATCCTGTTATCAGGGATATAAAACAAGCGAGAAGAGCTAGAAGTACTTTCTTTTTAATGCGGGATAATATTTTTGATTGTTGGTTCCTCATGAGATGGTTAAGCCTACTGTAACTTTTACCTGGTTAAGATTAATAGGCCTGGCTTCTTTGTAAAATAATCAATTGCGCAAAAATGCCTTTGCTCAAGGGTACATATCGCACTAACTTCCATATATAATATAAGTTTGATCATTCAATTCATTTTCAGAAACTTGAATGTATTAATTTTATACGACACAAAGCTCTTTTGGTTCCGAAATTTGCCAAAAAAGTAGTACAACAATTCCCACTAAATTAATGCAATAGAATACTTTCTGGCCAAAAGCTTATTAACAATAGAAAGGGAAGTGGTTTCTGGAATGGAAATTAATAAAAAATCCATGATATGAAATCTTATTTCGAACTATTCATGTAGACATGCAAATTATCATCTACAATTGCCTCCTGAAACATCGCAGGAACTTGAATTTCAGGGGCCTTCAGACCATTATTGAACTTTTTCTTACCAATTAGCACACGAGCCTCATCCCAGGTATCTTTTTCCAGGAAACTCTCAAGAAGTCTTTTCCCTCCTTCAACAATCACAGATAGTATTCCGCGATTGTACATTTCATTAAAGATTTGTCTAAGTGGATCCGATTTTATTTCCAGCTTAATAAATTCTGTATTCCCTGCTATTTTGGTAATCGAATTATTAAAAATCAATGTTGGTGCTGCATTATTGAAAACCTTTGCTGATTGTGGAATTCTCAAATTTCGATCGAGAATTATTCTTACGGGAGAATTTCCTTTCCATAGACGTAAAGTAAGCTCCGGATCATCATAAATAATTGTGTTTGTACCTGCAAAAATTGCCTGCTCCTCCGCGCGCCATTTGTGAACCAATTTTCTTGATGTTGAATTTGATATCCAGTTAACGCCAACAGCATCGCCTGGTTTGCGAATAACATCCATAAACCCATCAGAAGTCTGAGCCCATTTTAAAATAATATAGGGCCTTTTCTTTTCATGGTATGTGAAAAAACGTTTGTTCAATTCCCTGCATTGTGTTGGAAGCACCTGGTCAATCACTTTTATCCCCGATTTTCTGAGTTTCTCAATCCCTTTTCCGGCCACCAGGGAATTTGGATCAGAAATACCAATGACAACTTTGGGTATCCCTTTCTCAATAATTAAATCAGTACAGGGAGGTGTTTTCCCCATATGAGCGCAGGGCTCAAGATTAACATAAAGTGTACTATTCTTTAGTAAGGATTGATCTTTAACAGATTGTATGGCATTCACTTCGGCATGAGACATTCCGTATTTCTGATGAAATCCTTCACCTATGATCTGGTCGTCGCATACTACAACCGAACCAACCATTGGATTTGGAGCCACATAGCCCAAACCATTGGCAGCTAGTTCCAAACAACGTTCCATGAAAAATTCATGATTATGCAAGGATTCTTCTTCAATCATCTATTTTTGAATATAAAAGTCAGTTTGTATGCTTTTATCTGAAATAAAATCGCTTTTCAATAAATCCCTAAATTCTCTTTATCCTTCAGAGGAAATAGAGAGTATTTTTTCAATTGCTGTTGAATGTACACTAAATTACAGTAAAATAGACATCCATCAGAACCTACACAAAAGTATTCAGTCTGATGCTGAAAAAAAAATATTGGAAATTATATTCCGACTTAAAAAAGGAGAACCAATACAATATATAATCGGTTATACAGAATTCTATGGCCTGAATTTTTTCGTTGATCAAGGAGTATTGATTCCACGTCAGGAAACTGAAATGCTTGTTGACATAATACTTAAAAATAATGTCAGAGATAAGCTCAGAAATATTATAGACCTCTGCACAGGAAGCGGGTGCATTGCTATTGCATTAGCAAAGAATTTGACAAAAGCAATGGTCACAGCAAATGATATTTCCAGGCATTCACTGGATATAGCAAAAAGAAATGCTGAAAACAACGAGTGTAAAATTCAGTTCATAATGGATGATATTCTCCATCCAGTTGCCAGGTATAAAAAATATGATTGCATCATTTCCAATCCACCTTATGTTCGCCATTCAGAAAAAATATACATGCATAAGAATGTATTGGATCATGAGCCTGCAAAGGCATTGTTTGTTGATGATAGTGACCCATTGATATTCTATCGGGCCATTGCATTATTTGCACAGAACCACCTGATTTCAGGAGGGAAAATTTATCTGGAAATTAATGAATTTCTTTGGCAAGAAACAAAGGAACTTATAGAAAAATACAAGTTTTGTGAGGTACAAATAGTTAAGGACCTCGAAAATAAAAATCGCTTTTTACAGGCAAGCAAATGAATAAACAGAAAAAAATAATATCTGAAGCAGAGGCTCTATCCAGGCTTATGAAGCTTTGTAGCAAGTCAGAAAAATCTGTTTTTGAAATCAAACAAAAATTAAAACAATGGGGCTTGGACTCAAAGATTGATTTAATCATCACAAAATTAAAAAGTGAAAAATTCATTGATGATCTAAGGTTTGCCAAAGCCTTCTCAAATGATAAGTTTCTGTTCAATAAATGGGGTAAAATAAAAATCAAATATTTGCTAAACCGCCACCAAATTTCAGGTAATATTATTGATGAAGCTCTCTCTCAAATCAATGAAGAAGATTACTCAAAAATGGTTGAAGAGGAAATGACAAAAAAAAATCAGTCTCTGAAAATTTCAAATCTTTTTAAAAGAAAAGCCAGGCTTTATAGCTTCGGAAGTCAACGTGGCTATGAATCTGATTTAATAAATCGATTCCTTAATAAGGAAAGACTTTAATAAAATTATTTTTACTTTCTATATTCTCACATTACTCAATGGAATGAATCAAAAGTCTTTTTTTTAACCGCTGAGGACGCAAAGTTCGAAATTATAAAAAACCAATTAGATATTTCCTTGCGGCCTTTGCGCATACTTAGCGCACTTTGCGGTTTATTATTTTTGATACTATTTTAAAAAAAGGTAACCCAAAAAATTTATTGATGCAAATCCTTTGACTGTATTGAAATTCATTGTCATTATGCCTGTTTTTTAACTGCTGAGGACGCAAAGTAGGCGCAAAGTTC
>CAYWBC010000047.1:17385-28148 GCA_964456285.1 uncultured Bacteroidales bacterium | reverse complement strand
CGCAAAGTTCACAATTTCATAAAATTCAATTAGATGCTTCTTTGCGGCCTTTGCGTCTACTTAGCGCACTTTGCGGTTTATTATTTTTTGATACTATTTTCAACCCAATAAAGTAATTCAATATTCTAACAGAAGTTTCTTATTTTTGGAGAACACACAAAGACATAACAAATGGCTACCACCGAACAAATGAAAGACCTAGCCGGGCGTGAGTTAGCGCTAAGGAGGCATCTTTGACATTGACCTGAAAATCAAAAAGATAGAAGAAGAAGAAAAGATTACGCAATCTCCCGATTTCTGGAATGACTCTAAAGCCGCAGAGATTCAGTTAAAGAAAATCTCAACATTAAAATTCTGGACAAACGCCTTCCAGGAAATAAAAACTAACCTGGAAGATCTACAGGTGCTTTTTGACTTTTTTCAAGAAGAAGAAGCCACAGAAGAAGAAGTAGATGCTCAATACAAAAAGACACTTGAACTCATCGAAGATCTTGAATTTAAAAACATGCTGGGATCTGATGAAGACCCCTTGGGTGCGATTCTCAAAATCAATCCCGGAGCAGGTGGAACTGAAAGCATGGACTGGGCAGAAATGCTCATGCGCATGTACATTCGCTGGGGCGAACGCAATAATTTTAAAGTCAAGGAAGTCGCTTACCTGGCAGGCGATGAAGCAGGTGTTAAATCTGTAACACTTGAATTTGAAGGCGATTATGCCTATGGGTATCTTAAAGGTGAGAATGGTGTGCACAGGCTGGTACGCATTTCCCCATTTGATTCGAATGCCCGCAGACATACTTCCTTTGCATCTGTTTTCGTATCACCGGCAATTGACGATACCATTGAAATTGAGATCAATCCTTCAGAGCTGGAATGGGACACATTCAGATCAGGTGGAGCAGGGGGTCAAAATGTAAACAAGGTGGAAACAGGTGTACGAGTGAAGCATATTCCAACCGGAATCGCAGTTGAAAATACTGAAAGTCGTTCTCAGCTAAAAAACCGGGAAAATGCCATGCGAATACTACGTTCTCATCTTTATGAAATAGAGCTTCGCAAACGCATGGAAAAGCAGGCAGAGATTGAAGGACAAAAGAAAAAGATTGAGTGGGGATCACAGATAAGAAATTATGTTTTACATCCTTACAAGCTTGTTAAGGATTTGCGCACTAATCATGAAACCGGAAATACACAGGCTGTACTTGATGGTGATCTGAATGATTTTATCAAAGCTTTTCTTATGGAGTTTGGAAGAAAGTAAATCCAATATACTATGCTAAAAATTTATCATAATCCTCGTTGTCGAAAAAGCCGATCCGGACTTGAATTTCTTAAATCAAAAACATCCGATTTTGAAATCGTTGAATACTTAAAGGATGGTTTGACAAAGGATAATTTGGAGGAAATCATTTTAAAAACAAACCTGAAGCCAATTGACCTGATCAGAAGACAGGAAGACCTTTATAAAAAGGAATTGAAAGGCAAATCATTTAATGATGCCGAGTGGATGGAAATTATTTGTGAGAATCCTAAATTGCTGCAAAGACCAATTGTAATTTCAAAACATAAGGCTGTATTGGGAGATCCCCCAGAGAATATTGATAATGTGCTTAAGTAATATCTTGCCTTTAAATCTGTCATTACTTAGTATCTTTGAACTGTAAATGCTTAAATAATTATAGATATGGATTATAGAATTGAAAGAGATACAATGGGTGAGGTTAAAGTACCTGCCGAAAAATACTGGGGAGCTCAAACCCAGCGCTCTCTTATTAATTTTCCAATTGGCCCTCCTGCTTCAATGCCAATCGAAATTATCCATGCTTTTGGGTATCTGAAAAAAGCAGCTGCAATTACAAATCATAAGCTAGGAGTTCTGCCTGAAGATAAAATGAAACTTATAGCTAAAGTCTGCGATGAAATCATTGCCGGAGACCTCGATGAGCAATTCCCGCTAGTAATCTGGCAAACCGGCTCAGGTACTCAATCAAATATGAACAGCAATGAAGTAATTGCAAACAGGGCACATGTATTGCAAGGACAAAAACTTGGAGAAGGAGAACGTTTCATCCATCCAAACGACGACGTTAACAAATCGCAATCCTCCAACGATACCTTTCCAACTGCAATGCATATTGCCGCCTATAAGAAAGTTGTAGAACATACCATTCCGGGAATTGATAAGCTTAGGAATACACTTAAAAGGAAATCTGAAGAAATGAAAGAGGTAGTAAAAATTGGTCGTACACATTGGATGGACGCAACACCTCTTACTCTCGGACAGGAATTTTCAGGTTATGTTTCACAGATAGAACATGGAATAAAAGCTTTAAAAAATACTCTTGCTCATCTTGCTGAACTTGCCCTGGGTGGTACTGCTGTTGGCACGGGATTAAATACTCCAAAAGGATACTCTATTGAAGTAGCAAAACAAATTGCACAGCTTACCGGATTGCCATTTATTACTGCTGAAAATAAATTTGAATCTCTTGCTGCCCATGATGCTATTGTCGAGTCTCACGGAGCATTGAAGCAACTAGCTATAAGCCTTATGAAAATTGCCAATGATATTCGCATGCTTGCTTCCGGACCACGATCCGGAATTGGTGAAATCATGCTTCCTGAGAACGAACCAGGTTCATCCATTATGCCCGGTAAAGTAAATCCTACTCAGGTTGAAGCGATAACTATGGTTTGCGCGCAAGTAATTGGCAACGATACTTCCATTTCTATCGGAGGGATGAATGGTCATTTTGAATTGAATGTTTTTAAACCTCTCATGATATCAAATTTCCTGCAGTCTGCCATACTTCTTGGAGATGCCTGCTTTGCATTTAATAATAATTGTGCAATTGGTATTAAACCAAATAATTCAAGAATTAAATCACATCTTGATAATTCCCTGATGCTGGTTACAGCTTTAAATACGCATATTGGTTATGAAAATGCTGCCAAAATAGCCAAGAAAGCGCATAAGGAAGGAAAAACTCTTAAAGAAGCTGCACTTGAGTTAAATCTACTAACTGCTGAAGAATTCGACAAATGGGTAGTGCCTTCAAAAATGATTGGCTCTCTTGATTAAAAATAAAAAAATAAACATATGAAAAAATTTCTTGTAATCATTTTTGCCGGCATCTCTCTGCTTTCATTCGGCCAGGAAAATTATATGTCACTTTGTTTTGTGGGAAACGCACCCCTTGGTAATTTTTCATCAAATAAAAATCTTTTAACAGACGGATTTGCCCAAACTGGTTTTGGAGGTGAATATTCAGGTACATATTTCTTTACTGAGTATATTGGTGTTGGAGGCAATATCAAATATATATCTAATACCATCGATGATAATTCTGTCAAACAATTATTAAGAGATGAATTGCCTGATAACTTCCCTGGTGGGAATGTTCAATTTGGCATTGGCCTTTGGAAGCAGGTTTCTCTTGTTGCCGGACCGTATTTCTCTCTCCCATTACCCAAACTAAGCTTGGATGCATATACTCTCATAGGTATTAATTTTATTATGCCTCCGGAAATGCGAGTATCAGCAACAATTGATGAAGAATTTTATGAAAGAAATATATCAGTCCAATCAATAAATTATGCCTTAGACCTTGGAATAGCATTAAGATATCATGTGAATGAGAGCTATTCATTAAGAATATTTTCCAGCTATTACCAATCGAACTCGAAAGGAAAAGTCAAGGAAGAAATTGACGAAAACGGTGACGGTAATAGAGAAATTGTTGATACTGACCAGTCAGTAACAATGCAATCTGTAAATTTTGGAATTGGTATTGTATATCGCCTCTGAGTAATAATCCCAGTATAAGTATCCAGTGAAAGAAGAAAAATTATTTGACAAATTCCCTCCCATTACAACAGAGCAATGGGAAGAAAAGATTAAGGAAGATTTGAAGGGTGCCAGCTATGAAAAAAGACTGGTATGGCAAACCCCTGAGGGATTTAAAGTATATCCCTATTATAGAGCTGAAAGTCTGAAAAATAAGGAATACCTTGAAGGTCTCCCAGGCGACATACCCTATATCAGAGGAAATAGTAAAACTTCAAATCATTGGGATATACGTCAGGACATAGTAGTTGAGGAAATTCATAGTGCAAATCAAAAAGCATTATTTGTTCTGAACGGAGGTGTTAACTCAATAGGTTTTATCATCGGCTCTTTAGAAGAAAAACTGCCTTTCAAAAAGCCGGAAGATTTCTCACAATTGATGAAGGATATACCTCTGGATAGAATCATTACAAATTTCATTTGTGGTAAATATGGCCCTGAAATTACGAAATACATTGTACAGGAAGCTGAAAAAAGAAAACTCGAAAAAGATAAAATCTTTGGCTCTGTAGATTATGATCCACTTGGTTATCTAACAAAAAACGGCCAGTATTTTAACGATGAAAAGACGGATTTCAATTCTCTTAGTGAGTTATTGCAGTTTGCATCCGGGCAACTTCCCAATTATAAAGTAATAGGTATTAACGGTCACCATTTTAATAATTCAGGTGCTTCAGCTATTCAGGAATTGGGCTACAGTCTGGCAATGGCAAGTGACTATTTAGCAAAATTGACTGATGTCGGAATTGAAAGCGATACAATATGCCAACACATGCAGTTTAATCTTGGTGTTGGTTCCAGCTATTTTATGGAAATTGCAAAAATTCGGGCAGCACGCCTTTTATGGGCAAGAATTACCGAAACATACCAAACAAAAAAAGATAGCTCAAAACAAGCCTATATTCATTCAATTACTTCGAAGTGGAATCAAACTATCTACGATCCTTACGCTAATGTTTTGCGCGCAACAACAGAAGCCATGGCTGCTGTAATTGGCGGTACTGATTCTCTTGTTGTAAGACCCTTCACAGATGCTTTCAAACCTGCTACCGATTTATCCGATCGGGTAGCAAAGAATATTCAAATTGTTATCCGCGAAGAAGCATATCTTGGAAATATTATTGACCCTTCGGCAGGATCTTATTATATCGAGAACCTTACAGATTCTATTATTACAGAAGCGTGGAAGGTATTCCTGCAAGTTGAAGAACAAGGTGGTTATCTTGAAGCACTGAAAAAAGGTTTTATTCAATCAGATATTTCCAATACGGCTCAAAATCGTACTCATTCTATTGCTTCAGCTAAGACTTTTTTACTTGGAACAAATCAGTATCCTAATAACAATGAATTTGTTAAAAATGATATAGTTACAGGTATTTCATTTCCTCCTGCCAAAGGAGAAAACCTAGATGTACTTCCAATTCAGGAAAACCGTGGCTCAACTCAAATTGAGCAAATACGTCTTGCAACTGAAAATCATCCGAATGGAGCACCAAAGGTATTTCTGCTCACATACGGCAATCAAACTATGCGACGGGCAAGAGCTGCATTTTCTAATAATTTCTTTGCATGTGGAGGTTATGAGATTATTGACAATCCAGGCTTTTCTTCTCCAGAGGAAGGAGTGGCTTCAGCAATAAAATCAAAAGCGAAAATTGTTGTTCTTTGCAGCAGTGATGAAGAATATTTAAGCCTTGCCCCAGTTGTCAAAAATCTCATTCATGACAAGGCTATTCTGGTTGTTGCCGGTGCTCCTGCTTGTATGGATGAACTAAAATCAGAAGGAATAAATAATTTTATTCATCTAAGAACAAATATTGTCGAGGGATTAATAGAATTCCACAAACAATTGGAAATCAAAATATAATATTATGTTCATCAAGAATATATCCATAAGTTTATTGCTGATTTTTCTTGCAGTCTTTGCTAAGGCCACTGATCCTCTACATGTCTATTACAGAAATACTACCACTTTAAATGGCCCGTGGAATATCATTGTTGATCCCTATGAAAACGGGTATTATAACTATCGTTGGGAAGCTTTCGATGAGCAGGAAAATGGAGCAAAGGGTTATTATGGCGACCAAAAACCTGAATCACCTTCCGAGCTTATCGAGTATGATTTTGATAAATCTACAACACTTCAGGTACCTGGCGACTGGAATACCCAGGATCCAAAATATTATTACTACGAAGGAACCATCTGGTACCGAAAAAAAATTGATGCTCCGGAGATGGAAGATGGTAGCAGGACATTCCTATATTTTGGGGCAGTAAATTACAGAGCTGATGTTTATTTAAATGGCCAAAAGCTTGGAACTCATGTTGGTGGATTTACTCCTTTTTACTATGAGATTACAGATATTATTAAGGAAAAAGATAATTCGCTTGTTGTTAAAGTTGATAACAAACGGTCTAAAGATGCCGTTCCCACTTTAAATACTGATTGGTGGAATTATGGAGGTATTACACGCGATGTAAAACTAATTGTAGTACCCGGGTCCTTTATCAGAGATTACAGCATGCATCTTGAATCTGCCGAAACAAAAAAAGTATCATGTAAATTATTTTTAGATGGTATAGCAGCCAAAGACAAAGTGCTTATCTCAATTCCGGAGCTTGGAATTCGTAATAAAGTCAATGCCCGTAACAACAATGAATTTTCATTTCATGCAAAAAATGCAGAATTATGGTCACCGGAAAATCCGAAATTGTACAGGATAGAGATCAGTTATGGACACGATATCTTGATTGATTCCCTGGGTTTCAGAACTGTTTCTGTAAAAGATAAACAGATATTACTTAACCAGGAACCTGTTTTTCTGCGAGGTATTTCTATACACGAAGAATATGCTGTAAATGGCGGCGGAAGAGTAAATCAATTGTGGAAGGCAGAACAAATGCTTGACTGGGCGAAGAATCTTGGCTGCAACTTTGTCCGACTTGCACATTATCCACATAGTGAAGATATGGTTCGCCTGGCGGAAAAGAAAGGCATCATGGTATGGTCAGAAATTCCCGTTTACTGGACCATTGATTGGGAAAATGAAGAAACCTTCCAAAATGCCAGAAACCAACTGACCGAAAATATTTTGCGCGACAGGAATAGGGCAAATGTTATCATCTGGTCACTTTCAAATGAAACCCCCGTAAATGAATCCCGCACAAAATTTCTGATACGACTTGCCAGGCAAGCACGCGAACTTGATGATTCAAGGTTACTTAGTGCTGCGATGGAAAAACACTATAGAAACGATAGTTTGGCTATTGTAGAAGATCCACTTGCAGTAATTGTGGATGTAGTTGCTTTTAATGAATACATTGGATGGTATGATGGTTTGCCTGAAAAATGCGAAAAAGTCAGTTGGGAAATACCATACAACAAACCAGTTTTTATCAGTGAATTCGGAGCAGGAGCAAAATATGGATTGCACGGAGATGCAAAAGAACGTTGGACCGAGGAATTCCAGGAAGATCTTTACATCAAGACCCTGAAAATGATTGACAAAATAAATGGATTATGTGGCATGGCTCCCTGGATCCTTGTTGATTTTCGTTCGCCCAGAAGACCATTGCCTGGAATCCAGGATGATTTTAATCGTAAGGGGCTTCTTTCAGAAAAGGGTGAAAAAAAGATGGCATACTATATATTACAGGAATATTATAAAAGTAAGTATTAAGTCTATTAAAAGTACAGAGTAGCAAGAAGCAGGTAGTAAGAAAAAGTGAAGTTATTCTTTCATATCATATTGTAATGACCCGATGTTTACGTCATTACGAGGGAGGACGAAGGACGACCGCGGTAATCTGGTCAACTCCGTAACAAAAGAATCTTTTGCAACATATAACAGGCCAGATTGCCACGCTTCGCTCGCAATGACATACAATGAACACTAAATAAAGTTTTAAATGCGCCCGGATTTCAAAAAAATTGACATAAAAAAACCTGGAAAACAGGAAAAGAATATTTCTGATTGGGAAAAGCAAAATAACATTTCCAAAGACTGGATTACTGCTGAACAGATTCCCGTTAAGCCTGTTTATAGCAAACAGGATTTGGAGGGCATGGAACACCTGAATTATGCTGCAGGGCTTCCTCCCTATCTTCGAGGCCCATATTCTACCATGTATGTTATGCGCCCATGGACCATCAGGCAATATGCAGGTTTTTCAACTGCTGAAGAATCGAATGCATTCTATAGACGAAATCTGGCCGCAGGTCAAAAAGGTCTGTCTGTTGCTTTTGATCTCGCTACTCATCGCGGTTATGATTCCGATCATGAAAGGGTTGAAGGAGACGTTGGTAAAGCAGGAGTTGCCATTGATTCCATTCTTGATATGAAAATTCTTTTTGATCAAATTCCCTTGAATAAAATGTCGGTCTCCATGACCATGAACGGAGCTGTTTTGCCAATTATGGCCTTTTATATTGTTGCAGCACTTGAGCAGGGGGCCAAACTTGAAGAATTGACAGGAACCATACAAAATGACATTCTTAAGGAATTCATGGTCAGAAACACATACATCTATCCTCCTGAAATGTCTATGCGAATCATTGCCGATATTTTCAAGTACACTTCGAAAAATATGCCCAAATACAATTCCATTAGTGTATCTGGATACCATATGCAGGAAGCAGGGGCAACGGCAGATATTGAATTGGCATATACTCTTGCAGATGGTCTGGAATACCTCCGCACAGGAGTTAACTCAGGCATGGATATCGATTCTTTTGCACCCCGTATTTCCTTTTTCTGGGCTATCGGTATGAATCATTTTATGGAAATTGCAAAGCTTCGGGCAGCACGCTTGCTCTGGGCAAAGATCGTTAAGCAGTTCAATCCGAAAAATACAAAATCGCTGGCACTGCGAACACATTCTCAAACTTCGGGATGGAGTCTTACTGAGCAGGATCCTTACAATAATATCTCACGTACATGCATTGAAGCCATGGCTGCTGCTTTAGGACATACCCAATCTTTGCATACCAATGCCCTTGATGAAGCAATTGCCTTGCCCACCGATTTCTCGGCACGTATTGCCCGCAATACACAAATTTATCTTCAGCAGGAAACTCAAATTTGCAAATCTGTTGATCCATGGGCAGGTTCATATTATGTTGAGACTCTTACTCGTGAACTTACTCAAAAGGCATGGGAGCTCATCCAGGAAATTGAAAAACTTGGAGGGATGTCAAAAGCCATTGAGACCGGATTGCCAAAAATGCGCATTGAAGAAGCTGCTGCCCGAAAACAGGCCCGTATCGATGCCAAAAAAGACATCATTGTTGGGGTAAACAAATACCAGCTTGAAGAAGAAGATCCTTTGGAGATACTAGAAATAGACAATACAGCAGTTCGGGATTCACAAATTAAAAGACTCCAACAACTTAAAAAAGAAAGAAATAATGATGCTGTTGAAGCTTCGCTTACGAGGATTACTGAAGCAGCTCAAACCGGGAAAGGCAATTTGCTGGAATTATCTGTCGAAGCTGCAAAAGCACGTGCCTCCCTTGGCGAAATTTCAGATGCTATAGAAAAAGTAAGCGGAAGATACAAAGCTGTTATTCGTTCCATTTCAGGAGTATATTCCTCAGTAACAGGCAATGATCCAAACTTTTTAAAAGCAAGGGAATTGTGTGAAACCTTTGCCAAAAAGGAAGGTCGACAACCCAGAATCATGGTAGCAAAAATGGGACAGGATGGCCATGACCGTGGCGCAAAAGTTGTTTCTACAGGATATGCCGATGTCGGTTTTGATGTAGATGTGGGACCATTGTTCCAAACTCCTGTTGAAACGGCCAGGCAGGCAGTAGAAAATGACGTGCATGTGTTGGGAGTATCGAGTCTTGCTGCAGGTCACAAGACACTAATTCCAAAAGTAATTTCAGAATTAAAGAAACTGGGAAGAGAAGATATTATGGTAATTGCCGGTGGAGTGATCCCCGCACAGGATTATGAATTCCTTTACAATACAGGTGTTACTGCTATTTTCGGTCCCGGTACTTCGATAACAGTAGCTGCCATAAAAATGCTGGAGATTTTGATTGATACGCAGGGTGAATAATGCATTTTTATAAATGCATAAGGTTTGCCTGATATATTAATTTGTCGCATATGATCTATAAGCAATTATGAGGCTGGCAGATGCGACAATTTTATTGCCTTTTTAACCTGGCGCGTTGCGCCAGGCTAAACTATCAAAGGCCTTCAGCCTTTAACTTTGCCTGAAAGGCAAAAATAAATTAGCCCATGGCATCGTCATGGGTAATAGGTATGATTTCAAAATGGCGCATCTGCTCAGTTATCTCAAGAAGTTTATTTTGTATGCGCCAAACGAGAAATTCAATTTTATTGCAGTCCGGAATATTTGAGTTCGCAAAGAACAACTAATTAACATTGTGAGTTTTGAGGGAAAATAGTTTAGAGTATTCGCCTATCGCTCTCGCTCTCACTCATCAATCTCTAAGTTTCTTTATAAGAGCAAAAAGCATCTTGGATATTTCTTCCAACAAAACATAAAATGAATCATGTTCTTTTTCGGAAATTTCCCCATTATCTGCTAAATATTCTAATATTGCAACACATTCAAATGCACTGCCACGGGCAATTACTAAAAAGTTCCTGCGATCTCGATTGCTGAAACGTGATGAACCTTCCGCAATATTCAACATTATACTGAATGATGCCCTGCGAAGCTGATCATTGGTTATGCGATCAAAATTATTTTTATAAAGAAAATCAGTAATAAGCTTATTAATGGATTTAGCTTTCCGGTATACTTCAAGTTTTTGAAAATCGAACATTGCTTATAACTTTAGTGTGAGTGTGAGAGCGAGTTTAGAGAATCAGAGTGAGGTGTTCGCTCTCACTCATCAATCTCTAAGTTTCTTTATAAGAGCAAAAAGCATCTTGGA
>CAYWBC010000047.1:0-17285 GCA_964456285.1 uncultured Bacteroidales bacterium | reverse complement strand
AACTTTAGTGTGAGTGTGAGAGCGAGTTTAGAGAATCAGAGTGAGGTGTTCGCTCGTCCCTCACTCTCACTCTCACTCTGATTAAGTAGCCCCACCTGGAATCGAACCAGGATCTATAGTTTAGGAAACTACTATTCTATCCGTTGAACTATGGGGCCAAAAAAATAAGACTCTCACGCATTTTTATTGGCGAGCGATGTCCACCTTCGCCAAGGCTTCGGTGGCCGAGGCAAAAGTATTTAAAATCATTGAATGTATCAAAAATTAGTTTGTCAGTAGATTTACCGGCTATTGTATATAATTTCTTTTCATTTCCAATGCAGCTTTTCTTACATTTGGCAAAATTTTGATTATGATCTTTGATCTGATATTCATCATTATTTTTTCATGGGCCATCTACAAAGGGTATACGCGGGGATTTATTCTCCAGGCGGCAACTCTTGCTGCACTTATCCTTGGAATTTTCGGCGCAATAAAATTTTCTGGTCTGACTGCTACAATTATAATAGAAAAATTTCATTTCAACTGGCAATACATGCATATTTTAGCCTTCGCCATTACATTTATCGGTATCGTTATTGGCATACATTTTTTGGCCAGACTTTTTGAAAGACTATTAAAAGCCATTTCTATTAATGCTCTTAATCGATTGCTAGGAGTGATTTTTAGTCTTGTAAAATACGCTTTTATCATAAGCGCTTTCCTGGTTGTTATTAATGGAATTAACCGACGCGCTCATTTTATGCCTGAAGAAAAAATAAATCAATCAGTCCTCTACAGGCCTTTGTCAATGCTTGCTCCTTTGCTTTTCCCCTATCTTCATTTCGACTTTACTCATCCTCTTGATGTTCCCGATGAACCAACTGAAGAAATTATTGTGTAATCAATTTGAATTCATTGTTATTTTGCAAATGTTATCTTTGCAGAAATTTTGTTATGATGAATTTTGTTGAAGACCTGAAATGGAGAGGTATGATACACGATATTATGCCTGGAACGGAAGAACAGCTCCAAAAGGAAATGACAACTGCATACATTGGATTTGATCCCACAGCTGATTCATTGCATGTTGGCAGTTTCGCACAGATTATGTTATTGAAAAGATTTCAACTGGCAGGTCATAGGCCCATTGCTCTGGTTGGAGGTGCAACAGGAATGATTGGTGATCCGACAGACAAAGCCGCAGAACGGAACCTTCTCGACGAAGAAACTCTTGAACGTAACCTGAATGGAATAAAATCTCAACTCAGAAAATTCATTGATTTCGATAGTAGTGAGCCCAACGCAGCCGAAATGGTAAACAATTACGACTGGATGAAAGGCTATAGTTTCCTCGAATTTATACGTGATATTGGTAAGCACCTTACAGTAAATTACATGATAGCAAAAGATAGTGTTAAAAAACGTATCGGTGCAGAATCAAAACAGGGGATGTCTTTTACTGAGTTTTCATACCAGCTCGTTCAGGGATATGACTTCCTGTGGCTTAATCAAAATAAAAACTGTAAACTCCAGATGGGAGGCTCCGATCAATGGGGCAATATAACTACAGGAACTGAGCTAATAAGAAGAAAAACAGGAAATGAAGCATTTGCCCTTACCATTCCTCTGGTTACAAAATCAGATGGTGGTAAATTCGGCAAAACAGAATCAGGCAATGTCTGGCTGGACGCTGAACGTACCTCACCCTATGAGTTTTACCAGTTTTGGTTGAATGCTTCCGACGAAGATGCTGAAAAATACATCAAAACATTTACTCTACTTGATAAAAATGAAGTTGAAACTCTAATAGAGGAACATCAACAAGAGCCTCATTTACGGGTTCTGCAAAAAAGACTTGCAAAAGAAATTACAATTATGGTTCACTCTCAGGATGAATTTCAGAATGCTGTTGATGCATCACAAATTCTTTTTGGAAAAGGTACAACTGACAGTCTTGCCAAACTTGATGAGAGAACCTTCCTTTCAGTATTTCATGGAGTTCCACAATATTCTGTTTCGCATACAGTTATTGAGAATGGGGTAAATATTATTGACCTTCTCGCTGAAAAAACACAGGTATTTGCCTCAAAAGGTGAGTTGAGAAGAATGATAAAAGGAGGTGGAGTAAGTTTAAACAAATCAAAAATTGACAAGGAAGAGTTGGAAATAAATAGCAAAAATTTGCTAAACAATAAATATCTGCTTATACAAAAAGGAAAGAAAAATTATTTTGTTATCACTGTTAAATAATAGATATCATGGCTAAAAAAACTAAAGATCAGGGATTTGTTTACGATGCATTTGATCTGATTAAATTTGCCTGGGATAAAAAATGGCTTCTGATAGGTCTTTCATCCATTGCTTTTGTTGCATCTATCATTATTTCATTGTTAATTACTCCGCGATTTCAATCGCAAGTAACACTTTTCCCGGCTGCTTCGGTTTCCGTTTCAAAAAACCTTGTGGAAACAGCTGTCATTACTTCAGACACTAAAGATATATTAACCTTTGGTGAAGATGAAGAAGCTGAAAGATTGTTGCAGATCTTAAAATCAGACCAGATAAATAGGCATATCATCGATAGGTTTCACCTGATGGAACACTATGATATAGATACTGCAAATAAATACAAGAATACCCTCCTATTTAAGAAATTGGAAGGAAATATAAGTTTTCGAAGAACGGAATTTTTATCCATTGAAATATCTGTTCTTGATGAGGATGCACAGATGGCTGCAGACATAGCCAATGGAATTGCCGGATACATTGATTCTGTATATTTTAATATCAAGGAATCACGTGCAAAGGAAGCATATGCAATTGTAGAAAGAGAATACAAAAGTTCCAGAGTACTAATTGAAGAATTGACAGATTCACTAAATAAAATTCGTTCGCTTGGAATTCATGATTATGAATCTATGGCAGAAGCTTTGAATACCGCTTATGGCGAAGCACTTGCAACTAACAATACTCGAGCGATAAATGTCATTGAAGACAAAATGAAACTCATGTCAAAATATGGTGGTAGTTATGTTGAACTGTCAGACAGATTGGAATGGGAAATCGAACGTTTTAGTCTGCTAAAATCAAAATTTGCAGCAGCAAAAGTGAACCTTGAGTCTACAATGACCAATGTATTTGTAATTGATTATGCAAATAAAGCAGAGAAAAAGGCTTTGCCAAAACGATCAATGATAGTTATAATATCCACCATAACCACTTTTGCTTTAGCTCTTCTTCTTTTACTGATTGTAGATAACATAAAGTCGCGGTACTAAAGTATGTTCAAACTTGAGGATTATAAAAAGAATAGCTGGTTAATAGCTATAGTATTCGTATACATAGTAGCGAATACTATATTGATCTACAAGGAAATATACATTCTCAATATTTTACCTATTCTTGTATTTATTGCCTTTATTACCTTTGTAAGACTGGATATTTTATATTTCATAATTCTTTTTCTTACGCCTTTATCTATCCCTCTTATAAATTATTTCCCATCCTCACCAATTGATTTTGCAATTCCAACAGAGCCGCTACTGTTTGGTGTAATGTTGGTTTTTATTTATAAAGTTGTAAAAGATGGTCAGCTGGACCCAAAAATTGTCAATCATCCGGTAACTTATGCTATTCTGTTTTACTTGTTTTGGATATTTATTACATCCATTACCAGTACGATGCCTCTGGTTTCCTTCAAATTTTTACTTGCAAAACTGTGGTTCATTGTAACATACTATATACTAGCAATTCTGATATTTAAGAAAACGGAGAATATATCCACCTTTATCTGGTGTTATGCAATACCAATGGTAATTGTTGTGTTTTACTCCATCAACCGACACTTGTTTTATGGATTGTTTGATAAGCAGGCATCTCACCAGGTAATGGTTCCATTTTTCAGAGATCATACATCCTATGGAGCCATTCTTGCCATGCTGTTTTTTGCCGTTGGAGGAAATATTTTCAGGCAGGGAAGAAATTTTCTTATGAAAAGCTTCTTTGGATTTATTCTCTTATCCATTCTTGCAGGTCTGATCCTTTCTTATACTCGAGCTGCCTGGTTGAGTGTTATCTTTTCTTTTGGTATTATGATAGCAACGCTATTAAAAATAAAATTCCGATATTTATTGATAGCAGGTGTTTTGGTGTTAACATTTTTTGTCGGACAACGCATCGAAATTGTCCACAAATTAGAAAGAAATAAACAAGATTCTTCTGCTGATCTAGCAGAGCATGTTCAATCCATTTCAAACATTACCACTGATGATTCTAACCTGGAAAGATTAAACCGTTGGGAATCAGCATTCCGAATGTTCAAAGAGCGCCCCATATTTGGCTGGGGACCGGGAACTTACATGTTTAACTATGCCCCATTCCAATTGTCGCAAAAGAAAACACTTATCAGCACAAATTTTGGAGATAAGGGAAATGCACATAGTGAGTACATTGGACCCTTATCAGAATCCGGAATATTTGGTTTAGTATCATTCCTGGTTATAACTATTATAAGTCTTACAACCGGATTCAGAGTTTATCGTCAAATCAAGGACAAAAAGCTTAAACAATTGGTTCTAGCCTATATACTGGCTCTTATTACATACTTTGTTCATGGTTCATTAAATAATTTCCTTGATACCGATAAAGCTTCAGCGCTTTTTTGGGGATTCATTGCTGTTTTTGTTTCCCTGGAAATTTATTATCTCCCAAAAGAAAGAAATGGTATTGTTTCGGAAAATAGTGAAGTAGAAATCGAACCTACAACTAAAAAAGTTCAATCCCCAAAATAGAAATATCATCAAAAATTGCCGTGGAATCTTCCAGAACTTTCTGCCTCTTAATGATATTTTCAATGTTGTCTTCTATTGAATCTTTGTTGCTTAAGCATGCCTCAATTTCAGAAGTTTCTGTGGAAACTCCCCTGCCATCCATTAATTCGATAAGCCCATCGGTATAACACAATAATTTTGAAGGCTCCTCAATAAGAACGCTTCCTTTTCTTATAAACGGGATTTCATCAAGCATTCCTATGCCCACGCATCCCTTATCAAGAAAAACAAGACTTTTCCCCTCCATGCCATATAAGATGGGTTGATTATGCCCTGCATTGATATATTCAAGTTCTCTTGTTTTAAAATTGAACTTGCCAACAAAAAGAGTAATGAATTTTTCTCCATTGGCAGCATGTAAAACCCTATCGTTTAGCTTTTCAACAAGAGCCATCAAAGAAATTTCATGTGTAAAAAGAGCTCTTAAATTTGCCTGAAAATTTGACATGAGCAGTGCGGCAGACATCCCCTTACCTGATACATCCGAAATACAAAAACCTATTTCGTCCTTACTAAGTTCAATGTAATCGTAATAATCGCCTCCAACTTCAAGGTGAGGATGATAAAAAGCTGTCATCCGTACTTTCTCATTATTTGGCAATGCAAAAGTATGTGGTATAAGCATATTTTGCATCTTCGATGCCAGTTCAAGCTCTTTCTTCATGGCCTCCTGTTTCAGGCTTTCATTGAATAACCTAATATTCTCAATGGCAACAATGATGATATTTGAAAGAGTCTGAATGAAATTCAGATGCTTAATTGTAGGGCTAATTCCCTCTCCTTCCTCATCAATATCTCCAATAATAACGAAAGCTATGTGTTTCCCATTATGAATGACAGGAATTACAATGTCGTAGTTTTTTAAACTGGAAGATTGCGCTGATGATACGAAAGAAATTTCATCATATGGCATAAGGTCTTCTTCAACATTAATATTTTCAGGATTTTCATCAGTTGTCCCTGAACTCAAAATGCATTTCCATTCCTCATCCAATTTGTACAAAATAAGTTTGCCAATGCCCAGGTCTTCCTTAAGAATAGTTTCATAGCGCGATAAAAGTTCTTGCTGTGTAAGATTTTCATTTATCGCCTGGGTAATATTCAACAACGATCTAAGTTTGAAAGTTGTTAATTTAAAACGTTTTATAGAAGCTTTATCACTCATGCATATATTCTAAGAGTATGCAAAATAGCATATTATTCTTTAACTCTTTCAGAATATGAGTTCGTTCTTGTATCAACTTTAATCTTTTCTCCCTGTTCAATGAATAATGGAACATTAATTGTTGCTCCTGTTTCAAGTTTTGCCTGTTTTAAGGCTGTAGAAGATGCTGTGTCACCTCTAAGACCCGGTTCAGTATACGTTATTTCCAGCACAACAAAAGGAGGCAATTCACAGGAAAGAACTGTTTCGCTATCGGCATGATATACTATTTCTACTTCCTGCCCTTCTTTTAATAAACCAGGAGCATCTATCATATCTTCTGAAATGTTCAGCTGTTCAAAAGTTTCAGTATGCATTAAATGATACCCCATATCATCTTTGTACAAAAATTGGTATGCTCTGCGCTCAACTCGTTGGATATTTATTTTATGTCCAGAAGAAAAAGTGTTGTCAATCACTTTCCCAGTCTTGAGATTTTTGAGTTTCGTTCGAACAAAAGCCGGACCTTTTCCGGGTTTCACATGCTGAAAATCAACAATTGTAAATAAATCATTGTTAAATTCAATACACAATCCATTCCTAATGTCTGCTGTAGTGCCCATTTTATTCTTTTATTTAACGGCTACAAAAATAAGAGAAATCAATGAATTAATGACCTCAACAATTGGAATTTTATTACAACTACTAAATCGTGTGCAAATCGGATGGAAGATTTTTATGTTTAACAAGATCGCATTTTACAGATCCTACTATCATATCCAATTTAATCCTTATGGGTACCAAGTTCTCATCTGCACTTAACCATATTGTCATGTCATCCTCACTTTTAAATACCCTTCCTGCTTCAACAACAGGATCAAAACGATGGCAATTAAACTTCCCAAGTCTGGTCTTAACCTTTTCTATTCCCTTGTAGCGTAGAGGAAAGGGAAATATTTCATCTCCAAAGAATGTGGTAATAGGAATTACATCTCCATTTTTCAAAGTGTCAAGATTCATTTTTCGCAAATAATAGAGAGAGGATACTACATCAAGAATATCTGAAGGAACGTCATATTCACCACTTTTCTGACTTGTTAGCATGCCTTTATCATGAGCAAAGTAAACTTCATTATAGAATTTATATCCGCCCTCGCTTATGTTCCGAATTGCTTTATAGGGGAGACATGATTCTGTATCAAAATAGCTTTCATAAATATCTTCAACGTCAAATATCTTATCAGTTAATCCCAATGTCTTAGCATGCACACGGGCATGAAAAACTTCTTTATTGTTATATTCTGTTAAATTCAATGATAAGGTAGCATTTCCCCCATGAACAGGTCCATATCTAAGAGTATATACCAGTTCTTCACCACTATTAAAAATTAAATCAGAAGAGGATTTTTTAATGCCCTTGTTACTTATATCCATGAGTCCAAAACCAAAGGATATAATTATCAAAAATGCTGTAATAATAGCTTTCATGATTCTTGAGTCTTAAGTTCAATACTCGTAAATCAATAACTGTGCCTTACTTTTATTCCCTTCCTGGAAAGTAATTCTTTTTGGAGGTAGTGGTTATAAAATCTTTCAGATAGAAGGGTTCGAAATAGGCTACATCAACAAAATCTTTTTGTATAAATTTTTCATGTGCAATGGATGCCATGTAAACTGATGAATGCACAAAATCATCAACAAATATTGCATTCTTGTTTACAATGATCTCAGATAATTTATTTGCTCCTGATCCAAAGAAATAGATTTTGTGCTCTAACAACAATTGATCAAAAGTATCTGATTTAACGATTTGCGCTGAAGTTTCTTTAAAATATTCATTTTTATCTGTAAAAAGTGCCATATACACTTCCATCCTTCGGGCATCTATCATTGGGGAAAACAACAGATTCTGCGAATCTACTTTATCCTTAGGTTTAATTTTTCCCTGAAATCCAATGCTCATTGCTTCAAGAGTAGAAACTGAGATTAGGGGAATATTATATCCATAACAGAGCCCTTTTGCTGCTGAAACTCCTATTCTTAACCCGGTATAGGAACCTGGTCCCATACTAACAGCAATGGCATCAGGTTTTCTGTCTTTTATTTTGGAATTTTTAATGATCTCATCAATAAATACGGATAAAGTACTCGCATGCGATCTTCCTTCCACGATTTCTTTAACTGCTATAATATTCCCATTTTTAGCAAGTGAAACTGAACATACCTCAGTGGCAGTTTCAATATGTAAAATAACACACATGAGAGGCAAAAATACAAATTCAGTTGAAGAAAAAATTGAAATTTATTGCTCAGGAGGTTTAAATTTGTTTAATGAAAACAATTGATGCAAGATTTGAGGAACGAGGATTATAAAAAAGACCTTGAAGGGATAGGTACAATTAAATTAAGAAGAAGTACCAAAGCCAAGTATATGCGTCTGAAGGTTGATCCTAAAGAAGGCATTGTAGTAGTAGTTCCACGGCTGGTTTCAGAATCGGCTGCTTATAATTTTGTGCTTCGAAAAAAGAACTGGATTGAAAAATCATTAAAAAAGCAGGCGTTTATCAAAAAACAAAATACAGTATTTACAGAAGAATCACTGTTTACTACTCGAACACACCAACTCTATCTTTCAAAACATCCTAAAAAAACAATAAAATCTATTGTCTCTGGTAACAAGATATTAGTATGGTACCCTGATTTTGCTGAAGTTGAAGATCAAACCATTCAAAAAGCTATTCGCAGAACAATTGAAGAAACCTGGAGAGTAGAAGCAAAAAAGTATTTGCCTGCAAGGGTGGATGAACTGGCAAAAAAATTTGGTTTTCAATATAAGAGATTAAGTGTAAAGAAGGCAAAAACCCGATGGGGAAGTTGTTCAGCTGAAAATAACATTAATCTGAATATACAACTAATGCGCCTTGCAGATCATCTGATCGACTATGTCATTTTGCATGAATTGATGCACACAAAAGAAAAAAATCATCAGTCTGCCTTCTGGAATAGACTTGAAGAAATTTTACCTGGAGCAAGAAAACTGGATAAAGAATTAAACAAATACCATCTGACTTTCTGGTAAAAAGCATTCATTCCTGAAAAAAAAATATTTTTTCTGTGTAAATCCATTGAATTTCAGCAAGATTTGTAAAGTATGGCAATGTTTTTGTATTATTGCATCCGAAATATAAAACAATTCATTTTTTCAATTAAACTATTGATGCTAAGAGGCTTTTCAATATTATTATTCATTTCAATGGGAGTTTGTCTTTTCGGACAAAGTTCAAAGCAACACATGAAAGCTGCTGAACAATTCATTGAAAATGGATATTTTGAGGAGGCCATTCAACAATACAATATAGCAATTGAACTTGACCCTCAAAATGGCCAGGCTTATGAAGAACGAGGGAATACTAATGAAAATTTAGGCAATCTGGAAGAGGCATCAAACGATTTTAGAAGTGCCGCAGTTTTTGGAACAAATTCAGCGGAAAATTACTTTCATTCTGCAATGTTATTGTATAAGCTTGATGATTATGAGAAAGCATTAGCAAATGTTGTTAAAGCTCTTGAACAGAAGCAAAAATTTTATGATGCCTATATCTTACAAAGTGAAATTTTCCTTTCGCAAAATAAATTTCTTCCTGCCTTAAAGGCCGCTGAAAAAGCTATAGACTCGAAAAATAATTCTTATGCAAACTATTTAGCAGGTCTAGCTCATTTTCACTTGAAGAATAATACTGAAGCTGAACAGTATTTTGAAAAGGCAATAATAAAAGACAAACTTCTTATTGATGCCTATCTTGCTTTAGCGGAATTGCAATTGCAAATTGGGAAAATCAATTATGCGATTGAAAATTGCACTTATGCTATCGACCATGAGAAAGACAATGCAAAAGCCTATATGGTGCGCAGTAAGTGTTACCAACATCAAACAAAATACAATCAAGCCATATCCGATATTTCGAAAGCAATTTCACTGGATACAAGCAATACTGAATACTTCATTGTCCGGGGTGAATACTATTCTGAATTTGCACAATATCAGAATGCTATTAATGATTTCACACTTGCTCTAAACAGTGATGTGACAAATTGGAATGCCATTTATAATAGGGCATTGGCATATGAAAAAATTGGAATAAAATCCAAGGCCATTTCAGATTATTCCCTGCTGCTAAATTTTTCTGCAGAGCTTGATCCCTCTTTTGTTAATGATATTAATGCAAAAATCTATGATCTTAACCGGGAAAATGACAAGCCGGTTATTAATTTGACAAATCCTACTTTAAGTTCGAATTTTCAGTTGCTCATTCCAGGTGATAAGGATCAGATAGATATTGTTGGAAATATTGAAGATGATAGCAAGATCAGGTTTTTAAAAATTAACAATGATACCCTGATAAATGATCCTGATGGAAAAAGCAAAAAGGATTTTTCATTCAGGCTTGATGCAATTGATCTGGAGTTTATTACTGTCTCAACCATCGATATTTATAATAACTCCACTACTGTAAGTTATGCCATTGAAAGAATCGAAACGCATGCTCCCAGAATCTTATTGCGCAATCCTTATGCCGGAGATGATGGTTTAATTGCTGTCAAATCAGATGATAATTCTTTGTATTTAGACGGTCAAATCGAAGATGAAAGTTTGATTTCAAACATTAAAATTGATGGTGTTATTGCCAGTTATGCCCCAACTGATTTCAATCCGAGATTTACTGCAACGATAGATATTACTAAGAAAAACCGGATTGAAATTACTGCAATCGATGAATTTGGGAATGTTAGTTCTAATGAATATTTGCTGCAACGCGATGGAAGAATGGTAAGTGATGATACTCCAATGGGAAAAACCTGGGTTGTGCTGATTGAGAATTCAATATATAAAGATTTTTCTAATCTAAAATCGCCACCTCAAGACATTCAGCTTATGCAACAGGCCCTTGCCAGATACAATATCAATAAGACAATTGTAAAACGTAATCTCTCAAAAAGAGAATTGGAACGTTTCTTTTCAATCGACTTACGTGATTTAATCAGAGCAAATAATGTTAACTCACTGTTTATCTGGTTTGCCGGTCATGGTAAAAATATTAATGGTACTGGCTACTGGATTCCTTCCGATGCAATTACAGATGTAGAATTCAGTTATTTTAGTATAAACGCACTTAAAGCTTCATTGTATTCATATACTTCACTTGATCATTTATTGGTTGTAAGTGACGCTTGTCAAACAGGTGAAAACTTTTGTCTTGCCTTAAGAAGCCCTGCCAATGGAGCTGCTTGTTCTGATACACAATTAGCGTTAAAGAAATCCGCGCAAGTGTTTACCTCTGCCGGAAATGGTTATGCTTATGATAATTCTCTTTTTACACAAGCCTTTGCAAATACCTTGTTAAATAGTGAAGATGATTGTGTTACCATTGATGATATTGCTAAACGGGTAATCATTGTACTAAGAAATAACTCATCTCAACAGACACCTGAATTTGGAAGGATTAAGGGTCTGGATGACGAACTTGGCTCTTTCTTCTTTATCACACGTTAGTATTTACTTTAATTTTAGCTTTATCTATTAACATTTTCAATTCTCTTGTATTCATTCAGCTATTTTTTCACAACTTATTGCTTACCTTTATAACCTTCATTTACTTTACATTATCTCACTCTATTTTATATGTACATTTAATAAAATGAATCTGAATAACAGCCTTAACAAATATTTGACATCGCCTCTTCCCCCATTCTTGCTCCTAAGTATTTAGTTATCTTTTCCTTATCACAAAAAAAGAATTATGAATCTGCATAAGACAAAATTAACTCCTTTGAATCAGGTACATATTAATTGCCTTTATTTGTTTCTAAATTATAGCCATAACTACATATTTTTCTGTATTTTACATTGCTCAAATTGAAGTGTAGATTGAAATTTATTTATATGCCGAATTCATCGTTTTCTGTTTATTCAAAAAATTATTACTCATTCTAATTTGTTCTTTGAATGTTCCAGCAATATTGAATGTAAAAAAATTTCGCTAACTGATAGAATGAAAAATCAATATTACCAGAAACTATTATCATACATGCATAACGAGCGACCTTTTCTTGATCCTAAAATCAGTCTTGTTAGCCTTAGCGAAAAAATTTCTGTCCCTCCGCGTTTCTTATCTGAAGTCATAACCACAGTAGAAAAAAAGAGTCGGATAAATTGTTCTTCAAATCTTCTGCAGAGCAGAAAACCGTATCAGAGATTCATATGAAATAACATTTAATGCCGCCTATAAAGAACAGAGGTAGATGAAACCTAAAGAGTACAAAAAATACAATATTAATTTTGAGAGTTTACGCAGTTAATATTATTAACGTTTTCAATCAAATTACTTAATCTATAGTATAGATTATCAACTAACTATAAAAAATAAAGTAAGCAAAGAAGGATAGCTAACCTACATTAAAAAGAACTCCTGGTTTCACAAGCGAACGAATGGCTGAAATAATGCTGTCTGGATCAAAATTGCATTCCGTATACAATTCCATTTGCGTTCCATGATCAATAAAACGATCTGGAATGCCGAGTCTTTTTACCTGGGCATGGTAAGTATTTTCACACATAAATTCAATCACGGCACTTCCAAAACCTCCTACAACAGTTCCATCCTCTACCGTAATAATTCTGTCGAAGTTCTTAAAAATGCTATGTAATGAATCTTCATCAAGCGGTTTGGCATATCTCATATCATAATGAGCAATGCTAATAGTCGGAGATGTATTTAGCTTCCTTAAAGCATCCTGGACTAGATTCCCCGCATGTCCTATGGAAAGAATTGCCATATCAGAACCGTCTCTCAATTTTCGGGCCTTCCCCGGTTTTAATTCTTTAAAAGGCTTTTGCCAATCTAATCTGGTTGCCCTTCCTTTAGGATACCGAATAGAGAATGGCCCATACTTCCCTAATTGAGCGGTATACATCATGTTTCTAAGTTCTATTTCATCCATTGGAGCGGCGACAACCAAATCAGGGACAGTTCTCATAAAAGCAAGGTCAAATGCTCCATGATGTGTGGCTCCATCCGGGCCAACCAGGCCCCCTCTGTCGAGGCAAAATACTACTGCTAGCTTCTGCAATGCAACATCATGTATTACCTGATCAAAGGCCCGTTGCATAAACGTAGAGTAGATATTACAAAAAGGAATAAGCCCTTGCGATGCAAGTCCGGCTGAAAATGTAACTGCATGCTGTTCTGCTATCCCAACATCAAATGTTCTTTCAGGCAATTCATCCATTACTATTTTTAGAGAACATCCTGTTGGCATTGCCGGTGTAATACCAACAATTTTTTCATTTTTCTTTGCCAGTTCAAGCAAAGTATGTCCAAAAACTTCCTGGTAAAGGGGAGGTTGTGCAATATCGGATTTTAATTTTACTATTTCACCGGTCTCTTTATTAAATCTACCCGGGGCATGAAACATTGTCTGATTAAGTTCTGCCTGTTTGAACCCTTTTCCTTTTTTTGTAAGAACATGCAATAATTTAGGTCCGGGTATGCCCTTAAAATCATCAAGAATTCTTGCCATATGAAGAACGTCATGTCCATCAATTGGGCCAAAATATCTGAAATTTAAGGCTTCGAAAAGATTGCTTTGACGCAGCAAGACAGATTTTATTCCATTTTCGAGCTTTTGGGCATATTCTCTTGCATGCGGAGCAATTTTATTGATCTTCCCAAGAACATTCCAAATGTCATCTTTTAATCGGTTGTATGTTCTTGAAGTGGCAATATCTGCGAGGTATTCCTTAAGTGCCCCAACACTTGGATCAATGGAAATATTATTGTCATTAAGTATTACAACAATATCTGTTTTTTCAATCCCGGCATTATTAAGTCCTTCAAAAGCCAATCCTCCTGTAAGAGAGCCATCTCCAATAACGGCAGCAACATTTCGCTGTATTCCCTGCTGTTTATCAGCAACCGCTATGCCCAGAGCAGCTGAAATAGAAGTAGAGGCATGGCCTGAACCAAATGAATCATATTCGCTTTCGTCCATTTTTGGAAAGCCGCTGATCCCTTCGTACTTACGATTTGTATGGAATTGATCTCTCCGGCCGGTTAAAATCTTATGCCCATATGCCTGATGTCCAACATCCCAAATAATTTTGTCAAAGGGTGTATTGTAAGCATAATGCAAAGCCACTGTAAGCTCAACTACTCCCAAACTCGCACCAAAATGTCCAGGATTATTGGAAACCTCATCGATTATAAATTGTCGCAATTCCTTACTGACCTGCACCAATTCTTCAATCTTTAATTTCTTTAAGTCCTTAGGACTGTTAATTTTCTCCAATAATGGGTAAGTCGATATCATAAGATATAAAAACTAATTCCTGCAAAGTTAATAATTCTTAATGAGATAGTTTGAGTAGACACTTTGGTTCTTGTAATTTCGTTTTATTAAAAAATATTAAATCTATAATGAGAGAATTAACAATCAAATTCAGCATTTTGTTCCTGGTTCTGTTTTTTCTATCCTATTGCGTACCTCCAAAATATGCTTCTGAGATAGAATCTGAGAGAGACAATTGTAAAACTGAGAGCAAAGAACTCTGGACCGAAAATGAAAAACTTACAGTGGCGGTTACAGAGCTGGAGGCTGATCTTGAACAGACAAAAGCAGCGAAAGAGAGAATGAAATTACAGGGACAGGAAAATGCTGAAGAATTAAAAACCCTTAAAACACGATACCAGCAACTTACCAAGCGATATGAGGAATTGGAGAAAGCCCATAAGGCCTTAATCAGTGGAAGCGATATCGAAACGCGTAGCTTAATGGGAAGATTGGAAAACACACAAAAAGATCTTTATCAAAGGGAAGACCAACTTAATCAGATGCAATCGCAACTGGAAATTGATCGTGCTGAACTAAATACCCTTAATAATGAATTGCAAAAACAAAATGCGCAGCTCATTAAACTGCAGACAATGCTTGAAAAGAAAGACAAAGAAGCTGAAGCTCTAAAACAAAAACTTTCATCGGCCTTAATGGGATTTGAAAATCAGGGATTGACAATTACAAAAAAGAATGGGAAAGTATATATCTCACTTGATGAAAAATTACTGTTTAGCAGCGGGAGTACACAAGTAGATGCGAGAGGGATTGAGGCCTTAAAAAAACTGGCTCATGTTTTGGAACAGAATAGAGACATCAACATAATGATAGAAGGGCACACTGATGATGTCCCTGTAATTTCAGGTTCAAAATTCATAGACAACTGGGATTTGAGTGTTCAAAGAGCAACAGCAATTATTCGCATACTGCTTGATGGTACCCATATTGATCCAAAAAGATTAACTGCTTCCGGGAGAGGTGAATTCATTCCGATTGATCCAGGGAAAACATCTGCCGCAAGACAAAAAAACAGGCGAACAGAAATAATATTGGCTCCAAATCTTGATGAAGTATATGAATTGCTCGAATAGTTATTAATTAGCTTCTGAGAAAACAGATCACGCCTAAACAGTCATTATTTCCTTTTCCTTTTCTTCTACCAATTCATCGACTAATTTTGTAAACTCATCCGTTATTTTTTGAATCTCCAATTCAGCATCTTTTTCAAGATCCTCTGAAAGGCCGTCCTTCTGCATTTGTTTTAGAGCTTCATTGCCATCACGTCTGGCATTACGGATACTTACCCTGGTATTTTCTCCAAAAGATCTTATCTGCTTTGCCAGATTCAATCTTCTTTCTTCTGTAAGTGGCGGAATATTAATATGGATCGACTCACCATTATTATTAGGAGTCAGCCCTATGTTGGCAGCAAGAATAGCCTTTTCAATGGCTTCTAGCATCCCTTTTTCCCAGGGTTGAATTGCTATTGTCTTAGCATCAGGTGTATTTATATTTGATACCTGATTTAAAGGAGTCATTGCTCCATAATAATCAACGTTTATGCCATCAAGAATAGCAGGAGTGGCCTTTCCTGCTCTAACATGTAAAAGTTCATCCTTAAGATGATTGACAGCCTTGTCCATCAATTCTTTTGTAAGTTCAAGTTGAAGTTGAATATCTTCTTCCATAATGGTTTGATTTAACACATAAACAAAAATATAAAAATAATTAAATCCTTGTGCAATAGATTGTATTACTCATTATAAACTAGTGTGCCTATTGATTCACCATTTAACAACTTTAATAAATTCCCTTCAGTATTCATGTCAAACACAATTATTGGTAAATTATTTTCTGAACACATCGTAATTGCAGTAAGATCCATAATTTTTAATCCCCTTGTATAGGCTTCCTCAAATGTCAGTTTATCAAATTTTATAGCAGATGAATCCTTCTCTGGATCAGCATTATAAATCCCATCTACTCTTGTTCCTTTTAGCAAAACCTCCGCATTCATTTCAATACCTCGTAAGGTTGCTGCAGTGTCGGTAGTAAAATATGGATTTCCTGTTCCAAAGGTAAATATTACTACTTCCTTGTTCCCAAGGGATTTCATTACTTTTTCTTTGGAGTACCTTACCCCAACAGGAGACATCTCAATTGCTGTAATTAAGGTGCTTTTACAATGAATGGATTCCAGGGCTGATTGAATGGCGAGACCATTAATTACTGTTGCCAACATTCCCATGTAATCTCCTTTTACACGATCAAAACCAGCTACTTCGCCTGACATACCCCTGAAAATATTTCCTCCACCAATCACGATGCCGGTTTCTACTCCAAGTTCATTTGCTTCTTTTATCTGATTTGCATATTCTGATAAACGATTTTCATCAATCCCGTATTGTTTGTCACCCATGAGGGCTTCACCGCTTAGTTTTAATAATACTCTCTTATATTTTGGCATGTTTTTTTGTTTATTATACAACGAAGTTAAATGAATTTCGAAACAGGCCAAAAAAAAGAGAGCCAATCAGGCTCTCATGCTTTAATAAATTTCAATTATCCATCTAAGTCATTTATTCTCTTTCAATGATAAATTTATCTGAGTATAATTGATTATCTATAGTAAACAAAAGAACATAATAGCCAGGTATTAATTCTGTCAAATCGATATGTGTGCGCCCATTGAACAAAATGTGATTATTATTATATACCGTTTGTCCCATAATATCAATAACTTTTATTTCAACGGATTTATCTTCAATCTTAACATTCTGTAATTCTTCAAATTCAATATTCAAACTCCCTCTTGAAGGATTTGGATAAATTTTTAATTTTGATGCCGAATGATCCTTAATATTACTTAATTCAAGATCAGAGAATTCAGAGTTAGAACTTTTTGTACTAAAGTATGCTGCATAAATGGAATATTGGTAATC
>CAYWBC010000046.1:0-32330 GCA_964456285.1 uncultured Bacteroidales bacterium | reverse complement strand
ATCTGCATCAAGATTACTTTATCTCCAGGTTGCAAACCTGTTGGATCTTCTCCAAGTTGAACATAGGTACCGGCTACATCAATATCAATAACCTCATAATAATCATTCACCTGACCGCCAATCGGATTCGATTGAGGAACAACCTTTAAACATAAACATAAGAGGAAAATATAAACGAAATGTTTCTTCAAAAGCCAGGTTGTTATTAGTTCATTTCAAATATATAAATAATATATACGGGGAAATAATCAATTAGTTAACAAATAAATTATTTAAAACCCTTATTAATAGATTATTCCCTCTTTCGCTTTTCTTTATTCATTGGAAAAGCCATTCTAAATTTAGTTCCTTTTTCTAATTCTGTTTCAAAACTTATTTCGCCACCCAACTGATCCAGAATATTTTTAACAATAGCAAGGCCCAGTCCCATCCCACTGCTCTTTGTAGTAAAATTAGGCATAAACATTTTTGGTTTTATGTCATCCGTTATGCCTTTGCCATTATCAGATATCCATACCAGAGCCTGAGTTTTTGTCTTTTCCACCTTCACATGGATTTCGCCCATCCTATCATCCGGAACAGATTGGATTGCATTCTTAATTATATTCAAAAACAGTCGGGATAGCTGTTCTTTATCTGACTTAATATTAACAGACTGGGCATCTGAAGAAAAATGCAATTCGTAGGCATGATTACCTTTGAACAGATCTACAGAATTTTTTAGTACTTCTATAAGGTCAACCTCCTCAATTTTTGTTGCAGGCATTTGAGCAAAATTTGAAAACTCTGTGGCAATTGAAGAGAGGTTGTCAATCTGTTCTATTAGTGTATTGGTGATATTCTGCATGTACTCCCCCTGGTTTTCCCGCTTATCATTCCATGATTTTTGCAAATGCTGCACACTCAATCGCATGGGAGTTAATGGATTCTTTATTTCATGAGCTATCTGTTTGGCCATCTCTCGCCATGCAGATTCTCTTTCAGAACGCGCAAGCATATCAATGCTTCGCTGCAACTCAATCACCATGCGGTTATATTCACCAACAAGGTTTGCGATTTCGTCCTTTCGCTTGTATTGTATTTGCTCAAACCTGGCCCCTAGTTTTAATTCTCTGAAGCGCAGTTGTAAAAGTTCCAGTGGCCTTGTAATTTGTTCGGAAATGAGAATGGCAATCACAATGGTGATAAGAATAAGAATAACATATATATTAATAATAGTCACGATTAAGGCCGACAATGAGGCCTGAAGTTCTTTTTGCTTTGTGAAATAGGGTAAGTTCAGATAGGCCAATAGTTTCCCCTCACTGTTTTCAAATGGCACATAGGCTGATAAATAAGATAAATTGCTGATATTTTCACGATGAATAAATTGAGCACGTTTCTCAGTATTTAGTTTATAATAGGCTGTAGGATCCATTTTTCTACCAAGCAACCCGCGCTGAAATATTTCGACTCTCGATGTTGCCAATAACTGTCCTTCAGGGTCATACAAATTTATATCTGTGTAGAACACATCCGAGAATTTGATTAGAAGCTGATCCAAATTATCGTAATTGTTGGTGTGCCATTCAGGACTTAACTCATCTTCAAATTCCAGTTTGTGAGTAAGTTCAATGAGCACAGAATGAATTTTTTCATGCAGTATCTTGTCCTGGTTTTGCCTGTAATTTCTCAGATTCAGCCATATGGTACTTCCTGCAATTAAAATGAGTGAAACCAGTAATATTGAAATTATTGAAAACTGTATTTTACTACGAAGATTGCCAAGAAACCGAATTTCAGTCTTATTCAAATTACGGGAAGCAAAAGCCAGCATAAGACAGAGATAATAGAATAGAAAGAGATAAGAAAATGAAATAAGTATATCAATGAATTTAGGCTTTGGCAAACTAAGAACAATTAAATTATCCGATTCTGAACTATAGAGCAGATGCTCATAATCATCAAGCACAACATTCTGAAACCCCTCACTCATTTCACCAAATACTTTAGAACTCAGACTATAGCTGAAATCTCCATATTGCGCAACCAATTTGCCTTTGTAATATTTTGCATATGAATAATTATCAAGCATTCTTTCCTGGTGAAACTTTCGGTCGAGTAACAATTCCGGATATCCTAATAGTTCCTGTGAAATTTTCGAGTCAAGTTCAATAAATAAAGTAGTTTCTTCATGTTTGTTATTTGTCTTAAATGGAAATCGACCAATATAACTGATCCTTCCTGTATAATTATCCAGGTAATAAAAACGGGAATCCGGCAAACTAAATCCTATTTCATCTACTATATCATCATAGAATCCATAACAATGAAACCATTGGTAATCAGCGAATTCAATAAGTAAACTATCCGTAGGATGACACAAAGCAATTTGCAAATAGTATTTGTTCCAATAACCTGTAAAATAATTCTTACTCAGGTAGTTGTAAAATTCTTCCAGGTCAATTGTATCCTGGTTCATATGATATTGGATAAGTTCATCGTTCTCTATTTTCTTGCTTAATTCTTCAAATAAATATTCAGCCACCGGATCATGCTCATTCGTAAGGCTGTAAGTCAAGGATTTTCGAATAATTTCTTCTTTTTGTCCACTTCTATGCAGTACAAAAATTAGTGAGTATACAGAAAAAAACAGCACAAAGACAACCAGGAAAGAATAACCTGTAAGACTATAATTCTTGTGGTACAACCAAAGAAAAAGCAGAAAGAAAATAACATAAGACACAATCGAAATCATGTCAATAGGATACCCAATAAGAAATAAAACCAAAAAGATAAGTGCCGATGTACTAATAAATATTTGCAGGTTCCAGAGTATATTTTTATAAGATATCATATTCCGTATCACCCAAATAAGAATAATACCCAGTGCATAAAAATGAATGCCATTGATCAGGTAGCTAATCAGGGAATAAATTGATAATCTTTCAAGAACATTTGGCTGGAAAGAAATATTTGAATTAAAAATGAGACTATAGAAAAAATAATGTGCATTAATAAAAAAGACTATTGCCAGCAGAGAATATAAGATTGAATTTAATGTCTGTTTTGATTTTGGTGTTTCACTGGTAACTTTTTTAGTTCCGGATACTTTTCGAATAAGTATTGCAAAGAACAGCACGATAAGAGAATTCAGAAGAAGGTCTCCAAGACTGGGAACAAATAATGAATCGGCATAAACAAAGGGGTCAAACAATGCAAATCCTTCAATTTTCATTCCCAGGACAAGCTGTAGAATCCTAAATAGGGAAATAACAAAGAAGACTAACAACATTCTGCGAAATCGCTTTCGTTCATCGTGTATTCCGCTAACTAATGAATAAATGTAGTACCCCAGAATAATCAAGCCCAGAAACAGGAATATTGTAGCGATAATTGTTCGTGGAGTACTTTCTGTAGTTTTCTCAGGTAAAATGATTCCGAATAAATACTCTCCGTCCAAATCATGTATATCGAATCCTTCTCCGGGCTGAAAGCTTATCCTGGTATCCCTGGGAAGATGAAAATCTGGATTGAAGCCTGTTTGAAGGAAATCATTTTCAGATGAATACCTGCTTTTAATTCTTATTAGACCAACATTAACAGAAGAATCTTTTTTGTCAGTTAATACATGATAGTAAGAGTTGAATATCTTTATCATTCTCCGGTTGAACAGAGTGTCAGGATAAATATCGTACACCGGAATCGCATTCGAAGACCAAAAGACAAGGCTATCATTAGTATACCTAAGTAAAATCTGATCTTCATGGTCTAATTTCTGAATGATTTCTGAATTATACTCCTGATCAAGCTTATTCAGCTTGTTCAGATAATTCTCCAGCTTTTCGCATTTTTGATGAAGAATACTCTCAACAGTTTGGGCATGTCTTGATTTATTCTCAAAAACTCCGGAAAATCGGGCCAATAATACTGAGATTGTAATAATTAAAATCGAAATAACCAACAGGCGTTTTGATATCATAGTTGATACAAAATTAAATTAATCGTTATGATACTTCATTCCCTTTATAAGGGTACATGCTCTATACAATTGCTCAACAAAAACCAGGCGAACCATTTGATGCGTATAGGTTAATTTAGATAAAGATATCTTTTGTTGTGCCAAAATATAAATCTCTTTTGAAAATCCATATGCTCCCCCACTAACAAATGCAACCTGTTTATAGCTCTGTGTCTGCAATTTATTTAACCACTCAGCAAACTTTCGTGAATTCATTTCAGTTCCATTTTCATCAAGAAGGATTATTACATCCTGTTTTGAAAGCGCTTTTATTAAACCCTCCCCTTCCTTTTTTTTCACAAGTTCAGGAGGCATTTTATTTCCTGATTTTATGTCGGGAATATCAATTACTGAGAAATCAATAAAATGTTTAATCCTGTTACAGTAGTCTTCAATACCTTTTAGAAGATAATCAGTATCCGTCTTGCCTATATTGTATAAAGCAAATTTCATGATGATTCTAATATTACACAACAATCATGCAATAGAGTATAAGAATTGAATATATCCTTTCATAGACATTGTTAAAAATGGAATATTGGAAATGTGGAATATTTCACCATATGCTTCTAATTCAAATTATATTTATCCTACTTAAAAATGTCTTCCCAATCTCCATCCTTCCTATAATCTAATATTATATCACTAATATACCAAAACAATGACAAGGACTAACATTTTAACATAGGCAAACACCTGCTTTTTATCAACAAAATTGCATTGAAAATCAATCACTAAGAATTCGTAAATGCTATTAGGGCATAATAATGTTTTTGCCAGATGGAATGGATTGTATGTTTTTATTTGTTTAATTTGGTTTGATTTTTGAATTTCTACTGCCTGAACCAATAATATGAAGCTATGAAAAAAACCATTTGGTTAATATTATGTTTATTCATAACTACTCAAGCTGGATTTTCAAGTGAAATCCCCGGACAAATTATTTCTTCTTTTAATTCAGGAGACGCAGCAAAGCTATCACAGTATTTTAATCAGACCATAGAACTTACGTTTTTTGAGAAAGAGGAAATATACAGTAAAACCCAGGCTGAAATAATCCTGCGTGATTTTTTTGCCAAAAATCCCCCGAAACAATTTAAAATATTGCATGAAGGAGGAAAGGAAGCATCAAAATATGCTATTGGCCAATACATTTCAAATTCAAAAACATACAGAATTACATTTTTATTGAAAACAATCAATTCAAATGTTTTTATTCATCAATTAAGAATAGAGAACGAATATGTTGAATAAACTAGCAGAGGAACTAATTGAATTAGCTATTGTTGAAGATATAGGAGATGGAGACCATACTTCCTTATCGTGCATTCCTGTTAATGCATCTGGTAAAGCTCATTTGATTGTTAAAGAAGAAGGAATAATTGCAGGAGTGGAATTTGCTGAAATCATCTTTAAAAAGCTTGACCCAAAACTCTATTTTGAGAAATACATTAGCAATGGTACCAGGGTATTTAATAATGATATTGTTTTTACAGTATCGGGCCGGGTTCATGCTATTTTGCAAGCCGAAAGACTTGTATTGAATATCATGCAACGAATGAGCGGAATTGCTACACAAACTGGGCAATATGTAAAAGAATTGCAGGGCCTTAAAACAAAAGTACTTGATACCCGAAAAACAACTCCGGGTATGCGATTGCTTGATAAAGCTGCTGTAAAGTATGGAGGAGGAGAAAATCATAGGATGGGTTTATATGATATGATATTAATAAAAGACAATCATATCGATTTTGCAGGAGGTATTAAAAATGCAATTTTAAATACAAAAAAATACCTTAAAGAGAACAAGAAGGATCTTAGAATCGAAGTTGAAGCCAGAAGTATAGAGGATGTTTTGCAAATACTTGAAATCGGAGGCATTGATGTAATTATGCTCGATAACTTTTCTGTTGAAGAGACAAAAAGAGCAGTATTAATCATTGACAATAAATTCAAAACGGAGTCATCAGGAGGTATTACCCTAAAAAATCTCCGAAAATATGCTAAATGCGGTGTCGACTATATTTCAATTGGTGCACTAACCCATCAGATTGGAAGTATTGATTTGAGCCTTAAAGCAATAGATTTTTAATCTACTATGAACGAATCGTCTCGCGAGAGGACATATCGTATTTTCGATAAACAGATTCATAAGTTTGGCGATAGTCTTAGACTTGTTTCATTTCCGGGATTTAATAAGGTTCCGATTTATGATGTTATCTGGTTCTTTATTCGTGGCATACAAAAAGGATCATTAAATACCAGGGCAACTTCCATTGCCTTTAATTTTATGCTGGCTCTTGGACCCGGAATAATTTTCCTTTTTGCCCTTATCCCCTATTTACCTATACCAAATTTCCAGAAAGAACTTTTAGAAGTTTTTAATAAAATTATGCCTGAAAATTCTTTCATTGCTATTGAATCACTCTTAAATGAGCTTTTTCAAAGAAGAGCCGGCCTACCGTTTTTTGGACTGCTCGTAAGTTTATTTTTTGCACAAAAGGGAATTAATGGTATGATAGAGGCATTCAATGTTACCTACCACACAATTGAAACACGTTCATGGTATACTCAACGTCTGGTGGCAGTTATTCTTGTTTTTGTGTTTTATATCCTTGTACTGCTTGCAACGCTAATCATGTTTTTAAGCAAAATTTTTATCCAAAAGCTTAGTAGTAGTGGCTATATTGAACTAGATATTACATTTTATTTGTTTATAATTGGTAAATGGATTGTTATATTAGGCCTGACTTTTTTCTGTATATCTTTTCTTTATTATTCGGCTCCTTCCAGAAAAACAAAGTGGAGATTCTTCTCACCTGGCTCCACACTGGCAACAATTCTAACTGTTATTGCATCGCTTGGTTTTTCATATTTCGTTAACAATTTTGCACAATTCAATAAGTTTTTTGGTTCTATTGGCGCCTTAATTGCCCTTATGCTATGGCTTAACTTCAACGCCCTTGTATTGCTGATAGGTTTTGAATTAAATGCCAGCATTAAAAATGCCAACCTTATTACCCACGAACAAAACTGATACTTTCTTCGTTTCTGGAATAAAACTTATTAGACATGGCAGATCTGAACAATTTCAGAAAAGAATATGAAAAGGAAGAACTGGATGAAAAAAAACTATCACCGGATCCTTTCAGACAATTTGATACATGGTTTAGTGATGCCATTGATGCCGGTATTGACGAACCAAATGTTATGGTATTAAGTACTGTTTCAGAATTAAACCGTCCTTCTTCAAGAATTATACTTCTAAAAGAATACAATGGCAAAGGCTTTGCTTTCTTTACTAACTACAACAGCAGAAAAGGAAAGCAGATTGAGAAGAATCCCTTCGGATCTTTGTTGTTTCTATGGCATGCTATGGAGCGCCAAATCAGAATAGAAGGAAAAATTGAAAAGTTGGCCCCTGAGGAATCAGATGCATATTTTAAAAGCAGACCGGCAGGAAGCAGGATTGGCGCCTGGTCATCACCACAAAGCGAGGAAATCCCCTCACGAGCATACCTTGAAAATCTTGAGGAAGATTTCAAACGAAAATTTACAGATCTATCAATTCCAAGGCCTTCAAATTGGGGTGGATATAGGCTTGTTCCAGACTTATTTGAATTCTGGCAGGGACGAAAAAACAGGATGCATGACAGGTTTGAGTATGCTTTTAATGGTGAAAAATGGCACATAAAAAGACTTGCACCTTAAAGGAATACTGCTAAGTTTCAAAATAAAGAATTCAGCCGTTCAGTAAGGATCTTTATCTTATTCTTGGTATCCGTTTTTTTCTTCTCTTCCATTTCAACAACCTTAGACGGGGCATTATCAACAAAATTTTTATTTCCCAGCTTTTTCATCACAGAATTCAAAAATCCCTGGAGGTATTTGATTTCTTCTTCCAATTTTGCTTTTTCTGCTTCAACATCAATCAGATCATCAAGAGGAATACTATATTCAGTAGTTCTAACCATAAAAGTCACAGCACCTTCCGCTGATTTCTTTACATAATTAATGCCTTCAACATTTGCAAGTTTATGCACTAAAGGCAATAATTTTGTGTCATATCCTGATTCTTCCTGACTAATATTAAGTTGAAATGCTTCGCGGGGTGATAGGTTTTTTTCCTGACGGATATTACGGATAGCACTAATTAATTCTTTGGTTTCTTCAAAATTATTCAGGAGAATTGCATCTGAATCCCCAGCCTTTGGCATATCACTGATCATAATACTATCTCCATCCTTACGATCAGAAACCAGTTGGTATATTTCCTCAGTAATAAAGGGCATAAATGGGTGCAGGAGTTTTAGCAACTTATTAAAAAAGATCAAAGTCTGATTGTAAGTTTCCTCATCAATTGGTTTCTGATATTCAGGCTTTACAGCTTCAAGGTACCAGCCTGAAAACTCATCTCTTATCAGAGTATACACAGCCATTAATGCATCGCTGATTCGAAATTTAGAAAAATGGTCATCAATTAATTCAAGTGATTGATTGAGTTTGTTGTCAAACCAGGATATTACTTCTCTGGCAGCATCAGTTTGTTTTCCTTTACTATCAATTTCCCATCCTTTGATAAGCCGGAAAGTATTCCAGAGTTTGTTACAGAAGTTCCTGCCCTGTTCTGTTAAGGATTCATCAAAGAGAAGGTCATTGCCCGCAGGTGAGCACAAGAGCATGCCAACACGCACGCCATCTGCTCCGTATTTTTTTATCAAATCGAGAGGATCAGGTGAATTCCCCAATGATTTAGACATTTTTCTTCTTAGCTGATCTCGTACCATGCCTGTGAAATAGACATTACTGAAAGGTTTTTGATCCCTAAATTCGTAGCCTGCAATGATCATTCTTGCTACCCAAAAGAATATGATGTCAGGGGCAGTAATCAGGTCAGAGGTTGGGTAGTAATACTTGATATCCTCATTATCAGGCTGGTTAATTCCATCGAATACAGAAATAGGCCATAGCCAGGAGGAGGCCCATGTATCCAATACATCCTCGTCCTGCTTAAGTTCACTAGCCTTCAGATTTGGATTTTTGGTTTTTTCCTGTCCAAGTTTCAAAGCTCCCTCTATGTTTTCAGCAACAACATAATCACCATCAGGCAAATAGTATACAGGTATTCTTTGTCCCCACCATAATTGTCGGCTAATACACCAGTCCCTTATATTTTCCATCCAATGCTTGTAAAGATTCTTAAACTTTGGAGGATGAAATTTCACTTCGTCATTCAATACATTTTTCAAAGCAGGCTTAGCCAGTTCTTTCATTTTAATGAACCATTGAGCAGACAGGCGGGGTTCAATGATTACATCAGTGCGTTCTGAATACCCAATTTTATTGACATAATCTTCTTCTTTTACCAGGTAACCTGATTTCTCCAATTCAGGAATTATTTTTTTCCTGGCTTCGAATCGGTCTTCTCCAATAAACAATTCAGCTGCTTCATTTAAAGTGCCATCTTCATTGAAAATATCAATAGTTTCCAGCTTATGTTTCAAACCAATACTATAATCATTTTCATCATGAGCAGGAGTAATTTTCAGACAGCCGGTTCCAAAATCAATATCCACATACTCATCCTCAATTACAGGAACAGATCGATCTACAAGTGGGACCAATACCTTTTTCCCTACATACTTTTTAAACCGCTTATCGGAAGGATTTACACAAACAGCGGTATCTCCAAGGATAGTCTCCGGCCGTGTTGTTGCAATTGTCAACCATTCATCTTCTGAACCTTCAAGCTTGTACCTTATGTAATATAGTTTTGAATTCTCCTCTTTGTAGATTACCTCTTCATCAGAAACAGCAGTTTTTGCCTGGGGATCCCAGTTGACCATCCGAACTCCCCTATAAACCAATCCCTTATTATATAAATCAATAAATACTCTAATTACGCTCTTTGAAAGCTCCTCATCCATTGTAAAGCTGGTTCTATCCCAGTCGCAAGATGCTCCCAATTTCTTCAATTGCTCAAGAATAATACCCCCATGCTTCTCCTTCCATTCCCAGGCATGTTTCATGAAATCATCACGTGACAAATCGCTTTTATTAATGCCTTCTTCTCTTAATTTTGCTACTACTTTTGCTTCAGTAGCAATAGATGCATGGTCAGTGCCAGGAACCCAGCAGGCATTTTTACCCATCATTCTTGCCCTTCTTATCAGGATATCCTGAATAGTATTATTAAGCATATGCCCCATATGCAATACTCCAGTAACATTTGGTGGCGGAATTACAATTGTGTATGCTTCTCTATCATCTGGTACAGATCTGAATAGCTTATGTTCCATCCAATAGCTATACCACTTCTCCTCAACACTTATTGGGTTGTATTTACTGGGAATTTCCATATTTCAATATCCTTAATCTGCAAATGTTACTGAAAAATCGCGTAAAAATATAAATTAAGATTTACAATTTGAGTCTCTTAAGAAAGCTTTCTAATGATTTCCTAAACCATTTCTGATCTGATACGTTAAAATGAATACAAAACATGCAATAAACCTTAGCGAAAAATTCATTCTGAGTTTAGCATGATTGTTGATATAAATAAAAAAATATATACTATCTAAACAAAATATATTTAAATTTGTGAATCGTAAAAATCCATCGATTATGAAAAAAATTATCACAAGTATTTTATTTGTTGCTATTACATTTACTTTTAGTTGTTCTCAGACACCAACAGTTAATGAAGAGCAATCTGTATTCGGACCCAAGATAGAATTTGGACAGCAAGAATCTGAATTCCGTGTTATTGAACAAGGTGGAGATGGTGTGTTTGAATTTGTATTTACTAATACAGGTACTGATCCATTGATCTTAAGCAATGTTCGTAGTTCTTGTGGTTGCACCATTCCAGAATGGCCACGCGAACCTATTAAGCCAGGAGAATCTGCTTCAATCAAGGCAAAATATGACACCAAAAGAATTGGCCAATTCAGTAAATCAATTAGTGTTTACTCTAATGCTTCTGAAGCTCCAATTGTTTTGCATATAAAAGGAAAAGTAGAAACTAAACCTGAAGCGGCCGCAAATTAAAGAAACCTTCATATTGATAATTGTGACTCACAGATACACTTATCTGTGAGTTTGTTTTTTATAACTAAATAATTAAAAAAAATGCCTGAGATTTCAAAAAGAGGAACACTGATGCCTAATTCTCCTATCCGGAAATTAGTGCCCCTTGCTGAAGAAGCAATAAAGCAGGGAAAGAATGTTATTCGACTGAATATTGGTCAACCCGATATTCCAACCTCTGATAAGGCAATGGCGGCGATTAGAAATCTTGACACGAAAGTTATTGAGTACAGCCATAGTGCCGGTATGGAATCATTACGGCATAAGTGGGTTGAATATTACAAACGGAATAATATAAATATTAATTATGAAGATATTCTTATTACCACCGGAGGATCTGAAGCAATAACAATCACTCTGCTCACTTGTCTGAATGCTGGAGATGAAATTATTGTACCGGAACCTTTCTATGCCAACTATTATAGTTTCGCAACTACTACTGATGTGAATGTTGTTGCAGTAACATCAAATATAGAAGATGGATTCATTCTGCCTCCTATATCTGAATTTGAAAAGAAAATTACAGATAAAACTAAAGGAATAATTATATGTAATCCGAATAATCCTACCGGACATGTTTACAGTAGGAAAGAATTGGAACAAATTCGGGATCTTGTATTGAAGTATGATTTATATCTCCTTTCTGATGAAGTGTACAGAGAGTTTGTTTATGACGGTGAAGAATTTATTTCCATCATGCAACTTGAGGGTCTAGATCAACATGCCATTTTAATTGATTCAGTTTCAAAAAGATATAGTGCAACTGGTCTAAGAACCGGTGTATTAGCCACTAAAAATAAGAAATTACGCGATACTGCACTAAAATTCGGTCAGGCTCGGTTAAGTCCTCCCTATGTTGGTCAAATTGCAGCTGAAGCAGCGATTGATTCTTCAGAAGAATATATGACTGGAGTCTTCAATGAATATCTTTCCAGAAGAAATTACATTACAGACGAACTGAATAAGATTCCAGGAATTTTTTGTACGAAACCTAAAGGAGCATTCTATATCATGGCCAAACTACCCGTTGATGATGCCGAAAAATTTGCCATGTGGATGATAAGTGAATTTGAGTACAAAGGAAATACAATAATGCTTGCTCCAGGAGCTGGATTTTATACAGAAGGAGGCTTGGGAAAACAGGAAGTTCGCATTGCTTATGTGATAAATAAAGACCAGATTAAGATTGCACTAGAATGTCTGGCTGAAGGACTTAAAAAGTACCCGGGGAAAATTATAGAAAAAGAAATATCAGCGAATTATTCGACGGCAAAATAAGAATGATTACTATTCAAAATCAGGGTAAAGTAAATACTTTGCCCTGATTTTTTTAAACTCTTCGATTTCCATTTGCCAGGATCTCTTAATCTCCTTTGCACTTTCACCCTTCATTATTTGATTTCGTAACTTATCCGTACCGGCAAGTAAATTAAAGTAATCAATAAAAAAATCTTGTCTCTTCTCAAGTGCAATATACATATCTATGAGGTAAGTCAGATCAATCTCTTTCTTATTTCTTAATGAATCCAGATTTGATGATCGAAGATCTATTCCATAACAAATTTTACCATTTAACTTAGGATTGGAATCAGTGTCCTTCCTTTTTGTGGGGGTAAAAGAAAATGTATGATCAGGGTAATCGGGATGTCCAGCAATGAGAAAAGGTGTACTTGTTCCTCTTCCTTCTGATACTATTGTTCCTTCAAAAAATGCAAGCGAAGGATAAAGGTAAATTGCTTTCATCTCTCTTAGATTGGGAGAAGGATCTATGGGAAGGGAATAATATGAAGGGTGTTTGTAGTTATTACATCGAATAACGGAAATCTCACATTGCATAGAATCTTTCAACCAGCCTTCACCATTTATCATAAGAGCATATTCACCAATTGTCATTCCATAAACTAATGGCACCGGATGCATACCAACAAAAGACTTAAATTCCTCCTGCAATACAGGCCCGTCAATATAGAATCCATTTGGATTAGGTCTGTCAAGAACAATTAGAGGCAGATTGTTTTCAGCACATGCTTCCATAACATAATGTAAAGTACTTAAGTAGGTATAAAATCTTACACCCACATCCTGAATATCAAATAAAACAAGATCTATGTCCTCCATATCGGAGTTTGAAGGTTTATTTTTTGACCCGTAAAGTGATACAACAGGGATGGCTGATTGATTGTAATTCTCATCATTCACATCAATTCCTGCCTCTACTATACCCTGAAAACCATGTTCCGGAGAAAATATCTTACTGATCCTAATGCCTCGCTTATTGAGAGTGTCAATCAAGTGTACATCCCCAACCATTGAGGTGTGATTTGCAACAATAGCAATGCTTTTCCCTTCAAGTAATCCAATGTATTCATCAAGCTGCAGAGACCCGGGTTCAATATTTATATTGTCTGTTGCATCTGAACATCCGGGCAAAAACAAAGTCAATATCAGAAATACGATCTGGACCAATGGAATTCTTAATGTATATTTCATGAGTAGATGCATAGTGAATGCAAGGCTAAATTACTACTTTTATCCAGCTTAATTAAGGAATATAAAACAACAAACCGGGTTTGATTAAGTAACACTAACTTTTCATTAAGAACTAAGAGTTACTAAACCGGTGATAACTTGCTTTTGTACAGATACTATTAATTTTCAATAGATAGGGCAAGTTATGAACTCTACAAAGATTGAAGAATTTGAATACAGAGTATTTTATAGCAAAGCGCTTTACCTTCGATAAAGAAGGAAAAAAGTTAATGTCTCGGTCGATAGTAAGATTATCGGTATTCTCAATCTCACTTAGCATTGCCGTAATGCTCATATCTCTGGCTGTTGTTACCGGATTTAAAAAAGAAATACGCAACAAAGTGGTTGGATTTGGCAGTCATATCCAGATAATAAATTTTGATGCAAATAATTCCTTTGAATCTATTCCAATCTCTAAAAATCAGGACTTCCTAATTACCCTGGAAAACATTCCACAAATAAGGCACATACAGGTATTTGCCACCAAACCAGGTATTATTAAGGCAGGCAAAGAAAACCAGGGTGTAATCGCCAAGGGCATTGGTCCGGAATTCGACTGGAGCTTCTTTAATGACAATCTTGTTGAAGGCCGTTCATTTGTGGTGAGTGATTCAGTAAAAACAAATGATGTTTTGATATCAAAAAAAATGGCCTCTCTCCTTAATCTCAAGTTAGGAGATGATTTTCCTATGTTTTTCTTCGATGAACGACCCAGACCCCGTCGCTTTTCGATATGCGGAATTTTCGAAACCAGTCTTGAAGATTTCGATGAGCAATTTATTCTTGTAGATATAGGTCATATTCAAAAACTTTATAATTGGGAGGAAGATCAGATCAGCGGATTTGAAATACTAATTGAAGATTATAAGAGCATAGATGATATTACAAGAATGGTAAGAGAAATAGCAGGTTATCAATTTTTGGATGATGGATCCAGGTTAAAAGTAATTAGCATAACTGAAAGGTATCCTCAGATTTTTCAATGGCTGAATCTTCTTGATATGAATGTTTTTATCATTTTGTTGCTAATGGTTATTGTAGCCATTGTGAATATGATTTCAGGATTGATAATATTGATTCTCGATCGTACAAATACAATTGGTCTGTTTAAATCGGTTGGAGCAAGCAATAAAATGTTGAAACGAATATTCCTCTACCAATCCTTTTTCCTAATACTTAAGGGCTTAATTATTGGAAATATCATCGCAGCAGCCATATGCTTTGCTCAGGATAAATTTCAATTCATTAAACTCAACAGATCCTCTTATTTCATTGATTATGTTCCAATAAATCTAAGTCCTGAGATAATTATTTTTACAAACCTTGGAAGTCTGATCTTTATTTTTCTTGCAATGTTCCTTCCTGCACTTATTATCATACACATAGATCCTGTAAAAACTCTTCGATACAATTAAAACTTATGGAGCTGTATAAAGCCATAAAAGAAGAATTGCTATTGGAACTTCCCGGCAAGGCTACTCAGGAAAAATTAGCACCTAAACATGCTCGAATACCTTCCCCGCAAAGCATAAAACAGAATGCTGCTGTTGGTCTTATCTTACTTTCTTACAAAAAAAAGACAGAGATTATATTCACCAAAAGAGCTACATATGAAGGTCATCACAGCGGACAGGTCAGTTTCCCTGGAGGAAAAGAAGAAAAGCTTGACAACTCGCTTATTGAGACAGCAATACGAGAAACAAATGAAGAAATTGGAATCAGGCTTTTAGGAGAAGAATACCTTGGAAAACTTACTCCATTGTATATCCCGGTAAGTGATTTTATGGTTCATCCCTTTGTGTTCTTTCACCAATATCAAGGCAATATTGAATTTACAATTGATAAACAAGAGGTTGAATATGTGATTTTATTTAGTTTGAAGGCTCTTCTAAATAAATATTTAATCAAGACTACTACATTATTAATTGACAATTCGCATGAGATTACAACTCCTTACTTTGCTATTAAAAAAGAAGTAGTATGGGGTGCAACTGCAATGATTCTCTCAGAATTTGCAGAAATTCTTGCACGTATAAAAAGAAAAGACCAGAATTTATTTATATAAAAAGAGGAATATTCTTACTACAGGATTACAAGATTCTTATAGTGCTCATACCTTTCGTAAATACTGGCTACGTAATTAAATGTTTCGCTTCCTCTGCAATAACCGTATTTCACAACAGGATCAGTATAATATTGAGGATTAGATTTTTTAATAATGAACAGATCAACATTGTTATCCCAAACATCCTGATCATAACCATTTTTAGCAGCTAGAGCCCGGGCATCAAGAACATGGCCCAAACCTACATTGTACGATGCAATAATAAACTTTTTGCGTTCTTCATCATCTTTAATCATAGACAATCTATCATCGAGCCATTTGATGAATAATATTCCTGCATGGATTTGCTTGTTTGGATGAGAAGAAGGCTCTACCCCAAATCTTTTTGCCGTTGCCGGCATTAGTTGCATTAAACCAAATGCCCCTGCCCATGATTTTGCCTTAGGATTAAACCTGGATTCCTGGTAGATCAAAGAAGCTACCAATCGCCAGTCCCAACCAATATCTTTACTCTGTTGTTTAATAACACGATCATATGGAGATATTACTCCGGAGGAATTGGCAAAGTAGTTACTCTCAATAATTTCTGCAGAACGTTTGTTTCTAAAATACTTATGATATATTACCGCATACTTACTGGTATTCTTAAAATAGGTCAGCCAATTATTTATTGAGGCTTTTAAATCATCAGATCCTTTGGGTAGCGCCCATGCCAGATTTTGAGGAAAGCTTATGGGTGTGGCAATATCAATGTTCTCATAATAGGTTTCATTTACAAGGGCAACATTTTCATCGCAAACAGTATAGTCTATTTCACCTGTGGCTACCATTTCAACCAGTTGTTCAACTCCTTCATCAACCTCCCTGATATCAATGCTATCTCCAATTTCATCAGACAAATTATACAGTCTTTTTGCGTAGGAAGAATTGCGTTGAACATAAACTGTTTTGTATGCAAGGTCTAACTGACTTCTGATCAGACTGTCTTCGATTGTAGCAGAACTCATGCTTTTCCAACCTTCAGGTTTTCTCTGTATTAATACCTGATGTGTTTGAGTATGAGGAATAGTGAAATCCATTATTTTGCGGCGTTCCTTTGTAACAGTAAGGTTCACTGCAATAAGGTCAACTTCATTGTTCTTTAACATTTCAAATTTTTCAGCCAAATTATTATTTACACTTACCTCCAGTTCAACACCCAGATAATCAGCTAATTCCTGCAACATCTCATACTGATAACCCATGGGTTGTCCACGATAGATAAAATAACTTGTGGAGTTAAAATCTGTAACCACACGCAACTCACCTCTTTCAAGAACTTCTTTCAATTTTGAAGAGGATTTTACTTTAGAATCTGAATTTGAAACTCTTCCACAAGTTATTGTAAGTAGAAGAATAATCAGAAAAGCTACATATTTTTTCACTATCATAGAATTAGTTAAAAATATAACAAGCATAAATTATGTTACTACTTAATCATAAAATGTCCATGACAATCCAAACTTAAAGGCAAGTTGATTATAAGGATAGTGAATGGCTGAATAATACTTTTGATTAAACCAATCGCTATTAAAGTGTTGTATTTTAAAAAAGAATCGCGTTCTCTTCACTTTGAACTTAAGAAAAGCATCCATCAATGGATAATTTCCGATTTGGGTACTATTCTGAACATAAAACTGAGATAAAGCCGGAGAATACTCATAGCCATTAAAACTAGTATTGTAGTATATATCAAATCCTAACATTGTTCGTAATTCTCCGTTTGTACTTTTAAACCTGAATGTATGATCAAAATATGTTGAGTTAAACCAAATCAGATCAGGAACAGGAAGTATATTTTTATTTTCTGAAACCTGATACGCCAGTTTATTTACAAAAAATATTTTCCATAATTGAAAAGTTTTCTCAGCTTCAATAGAAAAATAGTTTAAATTTTGTTCATAATTATCAGGCATTGCCTGTTCATTAAAATAAATGAAGTTGCTAATAAAGTAATAATTTCCTCTTAATTCAAACTTGTTTGATGGAGCTGCAATTTTACTTGATAAATGCATCCTATATTCTGGAAGCAAGCTTTGTTCCCATATATAATTATTTGAGTAGTAATTATTTAATAAGTAATCAGGTATCCTGTTTTCTATCAGCCCGGTAATATCAAATTCATAGTCTTTACCAAGAATAGTTAAATTCGAATTTAAAACACCACCAAATTCAGTATTCCCTTGTTTATAACCGGCTAAATATACCGTTCCGTAGAATCTGGCTTTAACCTTGTTCCAGAAATTGCCATATATGCCAACGGAAACATAGGAGTTAGTGACATTGTTCTTACGTTTAATGCCTTTCAAGGTATCCCCATTTGCCAAGATATAAGGAGTATGAATAAGTGAGGTGTCTGCAAAAAAGCCAGTATCCCAATTGCTTTCAAAGCTATAATTTTCATAATCGTAGCCAAGCATTCCATATACACTGGTTTGTATCTTTCCCCTAAGAACCGTTTTAAATTCAAGCTGCACATTGTTACTAAATTTAAAGTGCGCTAGAGAGTCTAGTGTAAACTGTTTATTAAAAAATATTGAATTGTAATATTTCGGTGTAACCGGATCAATATCATCGTATGCTTTAGTTGAACGATCCAATTTAAATGCGTAAGTCAGAATTGGTTCAGCAAAAGATCCTCCTTTTTTTTCATTTGTTGAATCAATTTTGCTTGAAAGAGTAAACAATTTCAATCTTTGACTAAGCATTAAATCATAATACCTGATTCTGTTTTCAGCATTAGGATCTTTATAATCTGGCGCAGGGGAACCACCAAAAACAGAAGGAATGTCTTTTGTGTAATCAATGTTCTCATAGTCATCCCTATTTTCAAACACTGAATCAATTATACCAGCATTCTCCCCAGCTTTGTATCTATCCAAATTAAAAGTTGTATGCATTGTGTATCTTGAACCGGTATAACTGGCAAATATCCTGAAGGCATTCTTTTTAACCTGCAAATACCTGTATTGTCCCTTTGATTTAATAACATGGTATCGGAAACCAAAATTCAATTTAGGATTAATATTTTGGGTATGAAATACTTCAAAAGATTCTTCTCTGTTTCTTGTGGGTCCGGCATTTGTATAAGTAAGTCTTGTAAATGGATTTTTTGTATTATAATACTGGGTATTATCAGCAGTTTGCAAATAAGGAAGGTATTGATTCAAAAAAAAGGCTTCGTTATTAAAAATCCTGTCAGTGAAAATATTTTGTATAACCGGAGACCCAAAATTCCCGAGGAAAGTATTGTTGATAGAATAATTATAAATAGGGTAGATAATATGCAAGTCAGTCATACTTGTATCAATATCCACCTCTTTGGAAGTTGAGTAGAAATTTTGTAACTCCCAGGAATAAATCACTCGTGTTGAGTCAATTTCATCCTGAGCCAGTAGGTTCATGGAAATGAAAAAAGTGAATACAAATGCTATAACTTTCATATCTTCAACCGCTCTAAACAATAATTGTACCAGTTGATTTTTCACTTGAAGCCCGAAGGTAAAAAAAATCCCGATGATCTTAACGAATTGTCGAATTGCGGGATAAAAACAGGAACGAATAAAACTCATTTAATGTGCGTATTGGGAATAGAAAAATAGATGGAACAGTGTTCGTTACAATGGCAAAGACTTAATGTTTTAACGAAAAAATAAAAATACCTAAAACCGAAGAGTAAAGCTTGTTTTTTTATTCACCATTGAACTTACTGATATACTTCCTTTATGAAGCCGCATAATTTGTCTGGAAAGACTTAAACCTATGCCAGAACCATTTTCTTTAGTAGTAAAAAAAGGAATGAATATTTTGTCCAGCTCATCAGCTGTTATTCCTTTTCCATAATCTGTTATAGATATTTGGAGCCTTGCTTCTGGATCACTCTCAACTTTTAGTACGATTTTTCTTTCCTTCATTGATAAAGAAGCATCAATAGCATTGTTAATAATATTAATTAATACCTGTGTAAGCAATTTTTTATCGCCAAGAAATTCTGTTTCATCCGTTTTATAGTATTGTCGGAAATCAATATTTTCTGCATTGATTCTATCTTTGAGTAAAAAGAAAATCTGATTAATCCATTCCTTGATATCTATTACCTTATAAACAGGCTTTGGTATCTTCGTCAACCTCCGGTAATTATCAATAAAATGCATCAATCCTTTACCCGTTTCCTCAATAACCTTCAATCCTTCTCTGGTTTTACTAATAGAACTTTCAGAATTATCAATGTTAACCTTATTTGTTTCTACATTAAGAAATCGCTGCATGGTATTACTCAGAGAGGTAATTGGAGCAATAGAATTCATAATCTCATGGGTTAATACACGTATTAATTTCTGCCATGACTCAACTTCGTTCTCTTCCATTTCAGATTTAATATCGTATAGTGAGTATACCTTGAAGACTCTATCTCCGAACTGTATCTGTGATACTTTAATAGATATCTGTTGTATTTCTTCTTCTTTAAGTAGCTTCAGAGTTCTACTTTGCCCAGGTTTCAATTGTACTAATTCATTATACAAATCATTTCTTTTCTGTTTAAGCAATATAAAATTAACCAGCGATTTCAATCCTAAAAGTCTTAACCCGGCCTCATTCACTAACTCAATATATCCTTTTTCATCAACTGCAATAATACCAGTAGCTGAATAACGGAGTAACTCTCTAAAGAACCTTTCATTGTATTCATTTCTTATTTTAATATCCGATATCACTGAATTTAGCCGATTTAGGCTGGAGTGCAATTCGCTTGTATATTTATCCTTTATTTTTTCTGAAAAATGTAGGGTTGAATCTTCATTTCTAATTGCATCAAAGAAGAAAGTCAATTTGCGATTTATTCCATTAAAAAAATTTACCAGTTCTAAAATAAGCATAAGTACAAGGATGCTTGCCAATACGGTCCAGACAATAGATAAATCAGTTATAGAAAAGCCCAATAAAACTGAAGATCCAACAATAAAAAGAAGACGGATTAATAAATTTCCATTCAGTGTTTTAAACATCGTATCTTTTAATTTTATTGTAAAGCGTTTGCCTGCTTATTCCTAATTGTTCTGCTGCTGCAGTTAGATTTCCATTCTGTCGGTCAAGCGCATCCTCAATTAAGTCCCTTTCCATTTCCTCAAGAGTTTGAGGAACACCCTGTATTTTGCGATGTTGTGGACGAAATATAAAATCATCTGCTTTCAGTGTATTGTTTTCGGACAGGATAACCGCTTTTTCAATTGTATGCTGAAATTCTCTAATATTCCCCGGCCAGGAGTATTTATTTAATTTTCTTACTGCCTGCTGATTAATTTGCAATTTCGGCTTGTGGTATTTATTCTCAAAACATCTTAGAAAAAAATTTGCTAACAGCTCAATATCCTCACCTCGTTCTCTTAATGGAGGAACATCAATTCGTATTGTATTTAGCCGATAAAGAAGATCTTCACGAAAATTCTGGTGTGAAGCCATTTCCTCCAGATTACAATTCGTTGCACTTATCAATCGAAGATCAACTGAAATATGAGTGTTTGCACCAACAGGTACAATTTTTCTACTCTCCAGAGCTACTAATAATTTCGACTGCATTGAGACCGAAAGATTTCCTATTTCATCAAAAAACAATGTTCCTTTATCAGCCAATTGAATTTTACCTACACGATCTTCATGTGCATCCGTAAATGCTCCTTTTTTATGCCCAAAAAGTTCACTCTCAAAAAGTGTTTCAGGAATCGCCCCCATGTCAACCGTTACCATAATCTCATTATTCCTATGCGACTTACGATGGATTTCATGCGCCACGAGTTCTTTGCCAGTTCCATTTTCACCTGTAATCAATACATTTGCATCGGTTTTTGCAACTTTATTAATAACCTTTAGAACCTTTTGTATAGCCGGTGAAGAACCTATAATAATTCTGCTTTCACTGTTTATCTCCTTTTTGAGTGATTTTTCCCTACTTTTTAATACATCAAGCTGCAAATTTGATTGTCTTAATTTGTATGCAGATAACATTGTTGCTACTAATTTTTCATTCTCCCATGGCTTAAGAATAAAGTCTGCCGCTCCCCTTTTCAATGCCTTAACAGCCAATTCAACATCACCATAGGCCGTTATCATTACTACCTCTGTATTTGGTGCTATTTTTTTGATCTCAGTGAGCCAGTAGAGTCCTTCGTTGCCCGTATTCAATCCGGCCGAAAAATTCATATCCAATAATATAATATCATATTCCGTATCTCTAAGTTCCGAGGCAATCTGATTAGGACTAGCAATTGTTTTTACAAATTTAAACTCAAACTGTAATAATAATCTGATAGCGCTTAGTGCACTTTTATTATCATCTACTATTAAAACTTTTCCTTTCTGCATATTCGCAATTTTTCAATTACAATATTACATATTGTATAAGTATACATGATAAAAGTGTAAAAATATTTTACAGTCAACTGTCACTTTTTTATACATCTAAATGTGGACCGATTTTTTCATATAGTTGATTTTCTGCAAGTTAACACAATGGCACCTCATTTGAATCTAAGCATAGTATTAGATTTTTTTATTAGTGTTAATGGTTCAGAAATTTTCGAGAGGCAGGAGAAGGATTATAAGGAGGAAAAGCATAACAATTTGATTTTTTTCTTCTCCCGAAAATTTCTTATTTGAAAACTTGAAAATAAGCACCAAAAATACAAAGATGACAGAAGAACAAATGGACAGAGTAATAGAAGACAAGCGCTTGATCAAACCCAAGTACTATAAATACATTGGATTATCGGTTTTCTTAATAATTATACTCCTGGTATTGCTATTTCGGGATACAAAAAGCACATACAGGGTAGAGCGGGAAAAAATTACGATTGAGAAAGTATTTTATGGAGCTTTCCAGGATTATATCAGGATTATAGGTTTGGTAGAACCTATTTCAATTATTTATATGGACGCGGTTGAAGGTGGTATTGTGGAAGAAATTTTGATTGAAGAAGGTGAAATGGTAAAAAAAGGGGATATCATTCTCAGACTAAGTAATACAAATCTTAACCTGAGTATTCTTAATAGTGAAGCACAATTAGCCGAAAAAGCAAATTTTCTGCGTGAAACAGAACTTAATATGCTGCAGCAAAAACTCTCACTTGAGCGAGATTTATTACAACTAGATTATGATATGATATTAAAGAAGCGGATTTACGAGCGAAATAAAATATTATGGGCGGATGAATTGATCTCAAGAGAAGAATACCTTCTTTCAGAGGAGGATTATAATCTGACTAAGAAAATGAAAGATTTGTCAATTGTGCGTCAAAAGCAGGATTCAATATATCGTAAGAATCAGATAGCAAAAATCGGTCAGAACCTTAGTAATATGAACAAAAACCTGGAGCTTATCTATATGCGTCAGGAAAACCTGAACATCAAGGCGCCGGCTGATGGACAGCTAGGATTTCTTGACGCTGAACTTGGACAATCCATTAATATGGGTGAACGAATCGGACAGATAAATGTACTAACATCTTATAAAATCAAAGCTGAAATTGACGAACACTATATCGATCGGGTAAGAAGAGACCTTCTGGGCTCTTTCGAGCGACAACAAGATACATTTGGATTGAAAGTCGTGAAAGTTTATCCTGAAGTGCGTGAGGGACGTTTCGAAGTAGATTTAGAATTCATAAGTGCTTTACCGGAGAATATCAGAACCGGTCAAAGCTATCACATCAGTTTGCAACTGGGCGAAACTCAGGAGGCAATCCAGATTCCACGCGGAGGTTTTTTCCAGTCGACAGGCGGACAATGGATATTTGTTGTTTCCGAGGATGGACAATCAGCAATAAAACGATCCATCCGTATCGGAAAACAAAACCCACAATATTACGAAGTAATCGAAGGGCTTGAACCGGGTGAACAGGTTGTTACTTCCGGGTATGATCTTTTTGGGGAGAATGAAAGGTTAGTATTTAAATAGTGAAAAAATCTTATGACCTCCAAACCCGCTAAAGGGGCTTTGGCTCTGAGATTGAAATAAAATAGATAAAAACATTATAATAAAAAATTCAAACTTAACAACATGATAAAAACAGTAGAACTTTCGAAAGTATTTCGTACCGAAGAGGTGGAGACAACAGCCCTTAATAAGGTAAACATGGGAATTAAGACCGGTGAATTTGTTGCCATAATGGGGCCATCAGGATGTGGCAAATCGACCCTGCTAAACATAGTTGGCTTGCTTGATAATCCAACTTCAGGCGAGTATTTCTTCGATGGAAAAGAAGTAGCAAAGTTTAAAGAGCGTAACCGGACCGACCTGCGTAAAGGTAATATTGGTTTCGTATTCCAAAGCTTTAATCTGATTGATGAATTGAATGTGTATGAAAATGTTGAGCTACCTCTTGTTTATCTGAAACTCGGAGCATCTAAGCGCAAACAAATGGTTGAGAGTGTTCTGGAACGGATGAAAATAGGCCATCGGAAAAAGCATTTTCCGCAACAACTTTCCGGTGGACAACAACAACGTGTGGCAATAGCCCGTGCTGTAGTTGCTAATCCCAAACTGATACTTGCCGATGAGCCTACAGGTAATCTCGATTCTAAAAATGGACTGGAAGTAATGAAGCTGCTTACCGAGCTAAATAAGGAAGGAACGACCATTATTATGGTAACTCACTCAGAGCACGATGCCGGTTTCTCGCACCGCATCATTAATCTCTTTGATGGTAAGATCATTACAGAAGAAACAAAGCGGAAATTCGAAGCAATTGAGGCTAAAGATGTAATGGAGGCATAAACCAAAACCATGAAAACAATCAACTTCAGAATATCAATATAATTAAGTATAAATGAAGATTTAATGAATAATTAAAATAGGATAAGGACACAATGCTTAAAAACTATTTAAAAATAGCAATACGGAACCTGGCAAAACAGAAAGATTTTGCCTTAATAAATATTATTGGTCTGGCATTTGGAATTACTGCGGCAGTCCTTATTTTTCTCTGGATAAGTCATGAAACTAGTTTCGATAAGTACCATCCGTATTCTTCAAATATTTATCGAATAACTACTGATGCTTCATTAAGTGGTCAGGATTTCAAAATATGTCTGGTTCCTTCAGCTTTGGCTGAGGAATTTGCAAATGTATGCCCCGAAGTCGAAAAAACAGCAAGATGCTCTCGATATTTCGAACAGGTCTTCAAATACCAGGATAACTATTTTAAGGAGAAGAAAGTTATCCGCGCCGATACAGGTTTTTTTCAACTTTTTCAATTTAAGTTTATTGAAGGAAATCCTGACAAGCCTTTTATTGACCAGGAAAGTGTTGTCCTTACAAAATCGGTAGCCAAAAGGTATTTCGGAAACGAAAGTGCACTGGGAAAATTACTTATTCTCAATCAGGACAATGCTGTGACAGTTTCCGCTGTGATTGAGGATTTGCCTACGAATTCACATAACCAGTTCGATGTAGCTCTTTATTTCAATATTGATGATGATTGGGGAAATTTCAACTGGATGACATATGTTAAGCTCACTGATGGATATTCAATTGAAAAGGCGGGTAAAACCCTACAGAAAATTGTTGATGATGCCATTCTGCCAACAATGACCAGATTCTTTGGAACAAGCATTGAAGAATTCAAAATTGCCGGAAATTATGTAAATCTGGATCTTCAGCCTTTGGGGTCTATTCATCTGAATTCAGACTTCTATGGAGAACTTGAAGCTTCAGGAAACAAAACTTATGTAACTTTTTTTAGCCTGATAGCCTTGTTTATCCTGATAATAGCAGGAACAAATTATATGAACCTTTCTACTGCTTACTATGATAATCGTAAGATGGAAGTAGGCATCAGAAAGGCAAATGGAGCCGGACCCGGCACGCTGCTTAAACAATTTCTTTTTGAATCAATAATTATTAGTTGTGCTGCCTATATTGTTGGAGTAATACTTATTAAAATACTCTTACCACTTTTCATTAAATTCCTTGATATTGAAATAAGTGAATGGATTTACAGCAGCGGATATTTCTTAGCACTACTTTTTGTTTTAGTGATTGTACTGGGTCTGTTATCTGGTCTGTACCCGGCTGTTTACCTGTCCCGTTTTAAAACTACATCTATATTACAGAAAGGTTTTAAATCGAGAGAAAGAAATTCATTCAGTTTGCGCTCAGTTCTTGTGATTGTGCAATTCACAATTACAATCATTGCCATTGTTGCTACGCTAATGGTAAAAAAACAGGTTGGTTTCTTGCTGAACAAAGAACTCGGATATAACAAGGAGAATCTTATTGTAATTGAGGGCACAAACAGGTTGAACGATCATAAAGAGGTATTCAAAACTGAACTGGAGAAAAATCCCAATATAGAGAGCATTTGTTTTGCGGATACTTACCCCGGAGAAATATATAACAACATAACAGGATATGGAGTGCAAGAGGATGGACCACAGGAACAACATGTTATTAAGACCATTGGAACTAACGCTAACTATTTTGACGCCTATCAAATGGAAATTATTAATGGCCGCAAATTCAGGGAGACAGACAGAAATGTGGTTGTGCTTAATGAAAGTGCAGTAAAACACCTGGGATTAGAAAACGATCCGATAAGCCATCATATCCTCAAAGGTGGAACGGCTCTCTCTGTTATTGGTGTGGTTAAAGATTTTCATCATGACGCATTAAAAACTTCACTTGATCCAATGCTTATCCGATTAATGGATGACCGTTTTCTGAATTATATGATTATCAGGATATCCGGATCACATACAAAAGAAACTATCAGTTTTATCAATACTACATGGAAGAATATTTCATTAAATATACCTTTTGAGTATAGCTTTTTGGACGAAAAAATTCGTTCAGCCTATTATGCAGAAATGAAAGCTGGTAAAGTATTTACAATTTTCTCTATCCTTTCGGTTTTTATTGCTTGCATGGGAATATTGGGAATTGCCTCCTTCCTCCTTCAGAAACGAATTAAGGAAATAGGTATACGAAAAGTCAATGGTGCGACTACTATTGAACTATTGGTGCTCCTCAATACCGATTATATTAATTGGATTGCTATTTCATTCCTAATTGCCACTCCATTGGCCTGGTATGCAATGAATAAATGGCTGAGCAACTTTGCTTTTAAAACAGGTTTTAGTTGGTGGATCTTCCTGTTTGCAGGATTCATCGCTTTGCTGGTTGCAATAATAACAATAAGCTGGAAAAGCATGCAGGCTGCAAGAAGAAATCCGGTGGAAAGTCTTAGGTATGAGTAGAAAATCAATTAAATGCCAATACAATGTTTAGTAACTATTAGTTAATTACCATTACTAAAATGATAAATAATATAAGTACTCTTTGGCGTAGTTTTTTTAATAAGAAGAACTATAACCTCATCAATATCCTCGGATTGTCCTTGGGAATATTAAGTGTCTTGGTTACCATATTTTGGGTGGAAGATGAACTGTCGTTCGATTCGTTTCACACAAATGCCGACCGTATTTACAGAGTACTCGCCGAAGAATCGCATATGGACGGATATTCCAATTCGGCAACAACAATGCCCCCACTGGCCGAAGCTTTAAAAGAAAAACTTCCCGGAATAGAAAAAGCTGCAAATTTTGAAATGGACTGGCATGTAGTTGTTAAAGCCGGAGATAATTACCTGAACGAAGAAGGGATGGCTGTGGTTAACAGCGATTTCTTCGATATGTTTTCTTTTCCGTTTGTTGCGGGTTCACCCCAAAATTTTAAATCGGAGAAAGATGTTGCAGTAATCTCAGAGAAAGCCGCAAAAAGATATTTTGGAGAGAAAGACCCGCTTGGGGAATTTATTGAAATAAACAAGCATTCTGCTAAAATAGTCGCAGTAATTAAAGACATCGACTATAACTCCCACATTAGCTTCGATCTTGCCATCCCCGAAGAACTTGGAAATGATATGTTTTACAGGCAAAAGGGAAACTGGGATAATCAGTGTCTTTACACCTATATTCAGCTTGCCGAAAATGTAAATCCCGGGCAACTGGCGTCGAAAATACACAGCTTTATTCCCGATAATATCAATAAAGAAAGCCATTACAGGTTATTAATCCAGCCGCTAAAAGAAATCCATTTTCAGAAGAACATTGCCGATGAGGATTATACAAGGCTTGGTGATAAAAGGTATGTGTATATATTTACTTTTATTGGCTTGTTTATTTTATTGCTGGCATGTATTAATTTTATAAATCTTTCCACTGCCGTTTCAGAAAATGATTTAAAAATTTATGGCCTCAAAAAAATATTGGGAGCAAAAAAATCGAGATTGATTTTTACCATTATTAGAAAATCTTTTGCTGTTACTTCCTTTGCGGCGCTTGTTGCTTTGCTTGTACTTCATCTGGTTCTTCCCGGCATAAATAGATTTTCCGGGAAAAGCCTTTCGTTTGATTTTCTGAACCTTTCCCATATTGCCGTGGTGAGTGCAATTATTTTTTTCGCCACAATCCTTTCAGGCATTTATCCCGCTTTTTATCTTGCTTCTTTCACGCCTGTAAATGTTCTCAAAAAAAATGCTACGCTGTTTCGCCATAGTTATTTACGAAACGGGCTGGTTATTGCCCAGTTTTCAATATCCATAATATTGATAACCGCTACCATTATCAGTTCGAAACAGTTAGAATTTATACAGAATGTTAATTTAGGATTCGACAAACAAAAAACAGTTTACATGCCCCTGGAAACAGGAAGCAGTGCAAAATACCAGGCCCTGAAAGAAAAACTTTTACAGGTTCCAGGCATTACATCGGTAGCCGGGAAAGATTATTTTTCGTCAACCATATTGTTCACTGCTGAGGTCGATTGGCAGGGAAAAGAAGACAATGACCTCGCAGTTTTTTCACAAAACTTAATCGATGCCGATTTTATCCCGCTCTTGAAATTAAAGATGCTTGAAGGAAGAAATTTTTCAAAAGATATCGAAAGCGATAAGCAAAGAGCTATAGTCATCAATAAACAGGCGGAAGCAAGAATCGGAAGAAATCCGATAGGTATGACTTTAAAAACTATGGGGCGCGAATTTGAGGTAATAGGAGTGGTTGACAATGCCCATTTTAAATCAGTAAATGAAAAAATCCAACCTGAATTTTATGCTTATTCTGCGAGCCCCAACTACCTTTTTTTTAAATACGATGACACCAAAGATGGAATTAATCAGCTAATTGGAGAGCTAAGAAATACGGTTAAAATGTTTTATCCTGAAATTCCTTTTGAATATCATTTTCTGGATTCGACATATGCAAAGCTTTATGAAAACGATAAACGTGTCAAAACTATTTTTGCCCTTTTAGCAGTGATCGCAATTATTATTTCATGCATGGGACTTTGGGGGTTAATTTCTTTTAGTTGCGAAAAACGTACCAAAGAAATCGGTGTCCGTAAAGTAAACGGTGCAAAAATATCAGAAGTATTAATATTGCTTAATAGAGACTTCTTAAAGTGGGTAGCAATTGCTTTTGTTGTAGCAACCCCGATTGCATATTACGCCATGCACAAATGGCTCGAAAACTTTGCTTATAAAACTGAATTAAGCTGGTGGATTTTTGCCCTGGCAGGAGTATTGGCTTTAGGTATTGCATTGCTAACGGTGAGCTGGCAGAGTTGGAGGGCGGCAAGCAGAAATCCGGTGGAGGCATTGAGATATGAATAAATTAATTATCAAAAACATAAAACCATGATCTTAAGGAACATTTTTTTAAGTTGGAGAAATATTTGGAAAAATGGAATTTATTCATTTATCAATATCACAGGACTGGCAATTGGTATTGCAGTGGTAGCGCTCATCCTGTTCTGGGTAGTAGATGAATTAAGTTTTGATAAATACCACACCAATCTGGATCAAATCTATACGGTTTATGAACATCAGGAATATTCTGAAGGTCAGGAATTATTCACATATTGTACACCTTTCCCCTTGAGTCAAAAGTTGGTTAAGGATTATCCTGAAGTGAAAAATGCAACTACCTTTACTCAAATCGGAAATCAGTTAATCCGATTCGAGGATAAAGAACATACAGAAGTTTCCGTTTTTTGTGTCGATAAAGAGTTCCTGAATATTTTTACATACACCATTATAGAAGGAAATAAAGATGCGCTTCAATCGCCCGATAACATAATCATTACTGAAGAAATAGCCCATTTGTTCTTCGGAACTGAAACCGCCCTTGGCAAAATACTTAAAATCCAGGATAAATTTCCGGTCACTGTAGGAGCTGTTATTGCTTCTGAGACAAGAAATTCAAGCTTTGATTTTAAGATCCTGACTTCTGAAGAATTTATGAGTACAGCATTAGGAGTAGATCTTACACGTTGGGAAAATAACTGGCCACGTACCAGCATATTGATTGACCAGGGTAGAGATATTTCAGACTTAAATGATAAAATTAGCAACATCTGTAAGGATAACGGGCAAGAAAACACAACTTTGGCTCTATTTCCTTTTAAAGATGAACATCTTTATTCTTATTCCGGAAAGAATAACCGAATTCAATACATCTATCTATTCCTTGGAATTGCTCTGATCATCCTTCTCATTGCATCCATTAACTTCATAAATCTTTCTACAGCCAGAGCAGAACAGCGCCGTCCCGAAGTTGGGGTTCGTAAGGTAATGGGAGCAAATAGAATCAATATTTTGAAACAGTTTCTACTTGAAAAGGGAATGATGATTTTTTTAAGCCTCGTTTTAAGTGGGATTCTGGTAATTCTGCTTTTACCCGCATTTAGTTCTATATCTGACAAAACCATCACATTTGAACTACTGCAAAATAAATACATGATTTTAATGCTTTTAGCAGTCGTCCTGATAGTCTTGGTATTATCTGTAGTTTATCCTTCTATGTATCTTTCTTCATTTAATCCGGCTCTTGCCATTAAAAAAGTAAATGCAGGTAAACTTGGAGGATTTGGCTTAAAAAACCTGTTGGTAGTGGTTCAATTTGTGTTATCGGTAATTCTTATCAGTTGTACAATTGCAATTTCAGAGCAATTAAGATATATCAACAATTACAATTTAGGATATGAAAGTGCAAATCTAATTTATCTCCAACTCAACGGTGAAGCCAAAAGTAAACATGATGCTCTAAAACAAGAGTTGAATAAAATAACAGGTGTTGTAAATATTACAAAATCAGATAAACTACCCTTGTGGGGTGGCAATTCTTCGTGGGGATATGACTGGGAAGGGAAAGATCCTGAAAACAGAGTATTGATCTGCAGAATGCTTGTGGACAATAATTATCTTGAAACAATGGGAATAAAATTAGTCGAAGGCCATTCTTTCCCTGATATCTATGAAAAAGTAATAAACCTTGAAGACCTTACATCACCAGAGATCATTTTAAATCAGGAAGCAATTAGACGAATGGGCATAAAAAATCCCGAGGGGAAATATTTTGGTATGGGTGATATAAAGGGCTCAATTGCGGGCGTGGTTGAAAATTTTCATTTCGAATCGCTCCGCAATGGTATTGAACCAATGCTGTTGTTGCCGCTTGTCAATGATCCGAATTACATGATTATAAGGGTACATCCAGCTAAGTTTTCCAGTACCATTGAAAATATAAAAAAGTCATGGTCACAACTTCTCCCACAGTCGGTTTGTGAGGTTGGCTTTTTTAACGACAGGCTGGAAAGAATGTATAACTCAGAGGTCAGAATTTCTAGTTTATTCAAATATTTCTCATTCATCGCCATATTTATTTCTTGTATTGGCTTGTTCGGATTATCGCTTTTCATAATTGAACGTCGGAAAAAAGAAATTGGCATTCGTCGAGTTAACGGAGCCAAAATATCGGAGATTATCACTTTACTCAATAAAGACTTTGTTTTATGGGTAGTAATTGCGATTGTTATAGCCACTCCCCTAGCCTGGTATACCATGAATAAATGGCTGCAAAATTTTGCCTATCAGACCAATCTTAGCTGGTGGATTTTTACATTGGCTGGTATGTTGGCAGTGGGTATTGCGTTGCTCACAGTGAGCTGGCAAAGTTGGAGGGCGGCAACGAGGAATCCGGTGGATGCATTGAGATATGAGTAGAAACACCTCCCAACCCCCTAAAGGGGGAGTTTGGAACCTGAGAAAGTGGCGTTTTGAATATATTAAAAAAAATAAATGAACAGAATTAACAAATATGCACAAATGCAAAAGTCCTCTTTAGAGGATTTAGGGGTTAAATTGAGTTGGAGAGCGGCAACCAGGAACCCGGTGGAGACGCTGAGGTATGAATAAAACAAACTAAATACTAACAACATGCTTAAAATCACCCTACGCACATTAACAGGTTCTGGAAAGTATACAATACTTAATATTATAGGTTTGGTACTTGGGTTAACGCTTACATTACTCATTGTAATGTTATTGAATTATGAAATATCTTACGATAGTTTTCATGAAAATACCAATAGAATCCTATGTGTCGGACAAAATGATCTCAAAGATGGAAGTTATTCGACCTCCACACCCTATCCCCTGCCTCAAGCCATTAGGAGCGATTTTCCTGAAGTGAAATATATTGCTGGCTTTTGGCCTATCCTGCATTCAAAAGATGAAATTACATATAATAACCTTTCCTATTCAGGATTCACCGGTG
>CAYWBC010000045.1:0-32473 GCA_964456285.1 uncultured Bacteroidales bacterium | reverse complement strand
TTGGTTAGAGCACTGGATTGTGGTTCCAGGGGTCGTGGGTTCAAGTCCCATCTTCCACCCAAATCAAAAAAAACCGATTTTCACAGAAAATCGGTTTTTTTATTAACGTCATCGCGAGCCTAGCGCGGCGATCTGGCCTTATACTTCCAGCAGAGTTGATGAAGTATCAAAAAAGAATTATATTTCTATCGCTGCAAACAGCTTAGAATCGAGTTTACGAATTCGACGAAGTCAATTAAATTCATTTATCCCGATAAGCTTCGCTATCGGGATTATTCCCTTCGGTCATGAGGTTGTTCGTTCAACTTACAAATTTCAATGTACTTCGTTTTTGAAATCTGAGTTTCACGAAAAGAAAAGAGGGAACAGAACGTTCCCTCTTTTAACACGGCTTCAATTGCCTTACTTTTCTCACCTTTTTTCACGCTATAATTAGTTGTAATTCCTTTTTTTAATTATCATGCCTGCTTCATCATACTCTGTCCATAAGCCAGATCTGCTATTCTCAGCATAAATGCCTTTTTGCTTCAATACTCCGGTGGGGTACCAAATCATAAATTCTCCATACAATGCATCATTTTTGTAATGCACCTCATATAATTTTTTGCCATTCTCAGCCCATTGCTCCCACTTTCCATTGTATCGGCCATTGGCATATTCACCTTTTCTCTTAATATTGCCATTTTCATAATAGCTGATCAGGGTACCCTCTAATTTCCCATCCTTAAATGTCATTTCCTGTTTTACAATCTCAGTGTTATTATAATACATCACGCATCTACCTGTATAAGGTTTTATCTGATCAACCAGATAAAATACCTCTTCCGGTAATTCACTTTCTGAAATTACAATGCCTGAATATGAACAGGATGTGAAAATTAATAAAGTCGCTATGTAATAAACTATTTTCCTCATTTCATTAAATTCAGCCTATAAAGGTTGTTTCGCTAACTTTACGCTAAATCCAATGATCAGTTAAATTATATTGATAAATGACTGGAAAATCAATATAAAAATATGATAAATAAGGGTAAATCAATGCTACTCCTTCACTAATTTCCAATGAGTTTGCCTTCCAATAAACTTCATCCCCATCACATATCCCTTAATTATCAGTATATTCGGGTCGTCTTCAAACCACATATAACAATCGTAAGTCTTGCCATTATCAGGATCATAAATTGTCCCTCCTTCCCACTGATCTTTCTTTTCATTGTATTCAAATCCTTTTAAAATCATTAAACCATCTAAGCGTACGTTCCTTTTACTCTCATCCGGGTTTTTTTCATCCAGTTTATCTGGTTCGTCTCTTAACCAGATAATCTTTCCATAATACTTCCCATTGGTTGCCTTAAATAGTTTCACATGCGATGTTTCTTTCTCGGTTAACCATTTTCCTGCAATTTTATCCTCTTGTGCTTTAACAGCAGTAAGGGAAGAGATAATCATTGCTGATAGTAATAAAACAAGGTGTTTCATTGAAATAAGTTTTGGTGACACAGAGATAAATCTACAAAAAACTTCCATGTTTTCGTTCATAAGTAAAAAATGAGTAATCAACACCTGCTTTTTCATCGTCTGTAATGTCTGTTCTTTCAAGCACATTCCAGCCTGACAGGTCAAATGAAGGAAAGAAAGTATCTGCATCATAGGCACGATGTACACGTGTAAGGTACATCCGGTAAGCATAGGGTATGAACTGCTTATAAATCTCTGCTCCGCCAAGGATAAAGGCCTCATTGTCAGATTTTGAAAGTTCAATTGCCTTTTCAATAGAATGAACAATATTGATATTAGGAAAACTTAGACTTGTATTAGATGTTATTACAATGTTTCGTCTATTCGGCAGGGGCTTATTGTTAATGGAATTAAATGTTTTTCTTCCCATTATTACCGTGTGACCTGATGTAATTCTTTTGAACCTCTTTAAATCTTCAGAAATGCGCCATAACAAATCATTATTTTTTCCAAGTTCATTGTTTTTCCCAATTGCTGCTATTATGGATATATTTTTCATACTCTAAACCGATATTATCCCTTTGAGATGAGGATGAGGATCGTAATTTTCGAGTTTGAAATCCTCAAATTTGAAATCGATTATATCTTTTATTTCTTCATTTATTCTCATAACAGGCAGTGGTTTTGGCTGCCGTGTAAGTTGGATGTTCACCTGGTCAAGGTGATTCAGGTAAATGTGTGCATCACCTAAAGTGTGAATAAATTCATAGGGTTTCAATCCTGTAACCTGTGCTATCAGCAACAGAAGCAGCGAATACGATGCGATATTAAAGGGAACTCCAAGAAAAATATCTGCACTGCGCTGATACAATTGACAGGATAGCTTATCTCCTGATACATAAAACTGAAACATTACATGACAGGGCGGCAAAGCCATTTTGTCCAGCTCACCAACATTCCAGGCGCTTACAATATGCCTGCGTGAAGTTGGATCAGTCTTTATTGCCTCAATAACTTTCGTCATCTGGTCAACAGTATTTCCATCATTCGCATTCCACGAACGCCATTGGTGACCATATACTGGTCCGAGCTCTCCCTTCTCGTCAGCCCATTCATTCCAGATTCTTACACCTTTTTCCTGAAGGTATTGAATGTTTGTATCTCCACTAAGAAACCATAGTAATTCATGAATGATGGATTTCAAATGCAATTTTTTTGTGGTTAGCAAAGGAAATCCCTCTTCAAGATTAAAACGCATCTGGTATCCAAAAACTCCAAGAGTTCCTGTCCCTGTTCTGTCTTGCCTTTCTTCACCTTCAGAAATCACATGCTGTAATAGATTCAAATATTGTTTCATGCTATTTTACTCTACATCTTATACAAAAGTATAATTCTGTTATATGCTATCTATTATTTTAACAAACTTTTAATTAAAATGATTTAAACATTTTCTATGTTTCACACTCTGTTATACTTTTTCAGTAATAACATTTCATAAACTATCATTGTTTTTTTTAGTTCCAGAAAACTATATTTTTACATAAATTATTACCGACTATGAACTCTACTTTCCGCTATATTCTTATTGGGCTTGGAATTATTCTGATCATATTCACCATCTGGTATTTCATTCATATTGTTTCCTATATACTAATCTCTGCGGTTATCGCTTTAATTGGAAGACCTCTGGTAGAATTATTGGGAAGAATAAGAATTTATAAAATTAAGCTTCCCAAATGGTTCAGAGCTCTCACAACTTTATTGCTTATATGGGTAATTTTTATAGCTTTTTTTAGAATTGTAATCCCGTTGGTAGTAAATGAACTTAATGCATTATCAACCATTGACAGTCAGAAAGTATTATCATCATTGAAAGAGCCTATTGCGCAACTTGAGAACATAATTGAAAAATATGAACTAGTTGGAGAAAATAATTTTACTGTGAATCAATTTTTATCTCAAAAGGCAGGAAGCATTCTAAACGCATCCTTTATATCTGGTATATTCAGCTACTTCGCTGGCGTATTTGGAAATTTGTTTATTGCTTTTTTTGCTATTTCCTTTATTTCATTCTTTTTTCTAAGAGATGAACGTCTTTTTGCAGAATCCATACTCTCACTGGTTCCTGATAAATATGTTGAAGCATTTAAGCATGCAATGAATTCAACGCGCCAGCTACTTATGCGTTATTTCATTGGTATCCTGGGACAGGTTACCGGAATTTTTACTCTAGTAACAATCGGACTGACAATTATTGGTATTGATTTTGGCCTGAGTCTCCTCATTGGGCTAATAGCCGCCATATTAAATGTGATACCCTATATAGGCCCCATAATTGGCAGTAGTATTGGAATTTTAATTGGAATTGCCACCCATTTGGAGCTTAGCTTTTACTCCGAACTAATGCCCCTTATTGGCTGGATGCTACTTGTATTTGCTATTGTTCAGCTGACTGATAATTTTCTATTTCAACCCTTGATCTATTCAAATAGTGTTAATGCACATCCACTTGAAATATTTTTGGTGATTTTAATTGCAGGGTCATTGGCAGGAATCCCTGGAATGATATTAGCAATCCCTGCATATACTGTTGTTCGTGTATTTGCAAAGGAATTTTTTAATAATTTCAAAGTTGTTAAAAAATTGACTAAAAATATTCGTTAGTAAGTGAGCAAGAATCATAATTTTACATGAATGATAGTTCCTATGAGACTATGGGGAATTGCATATATTGTAGTTTTTCAATTGTTGTTTCTGCAAGTAGTTCAGGCGCAGCCTGAAATTATAGCTAGTGAAACAACAGGATGTACTCCCTTTCCTGTTAATTTTATCCTTGATCCCTCTACGGTTGATACAGACACTATATCAAATGTAGAATGGACATTTGGAGACGGTTTCACGCAGAATTCCAATGCAACCGATACTGTAAATCATGCTTATACAACTGGGGGTGACTTCTACCTTAGCTTAATTATTAACGGATATCGTTCAGATTCCATTTCTATTATTACTGTTCATCGTACAATTAGTTCTGCCTTTACTTATGAAGAATATGCAACAAATCATAACTTTCGTTTCATCCCTTCGGATCAGATAACAGATCCTACCGGTACTTATTTCTTCAATTGGAGATATACTGAACTAATAAGTAATGATCAGAGAACAAACAATTATGTAATAAATATTGATAATCAGGATATGGCAATCGATAGCGTTACTCTTGATACTGGAATTTATCATGTTTTGCTTTGGATTGACGACACCTTTGGTTGTGTATCTCGTTCAGACGATACTATATCGGTATATGATGAAATCCAATTGCCCAATGTTTTTGTTGCCGGGCGACCTTCTCCCTTTCAATTTTACACCATCGATCCTTTGAATATTGGTATTGTATTGAGATTCCAGGTCTTTAACCGATATGGGCTGCTTGTCTATCAGCAAGAAGCACCTGTGATTCGATGGGATGGAAATACAAATACCGGAAAGCACCTTAGTGTTGGAGTATACTATTATGTTCTAGAAGTATTAAAAGGAGAAAATGCGGAACGCTATAATCAAAAAGGCTTCATCCATCTTTACAGGGCAGATTAAATTTCCCCCCTTACCATTTTTATTTAAACAATTAATTGGTTTGTATGTTATAAAAACATTCTGGCTAATCTGAGTGTTTTTATTTTTGATTGTTTTGATTTAATTTCATATTACTTATAAGTTTGGACGAGTGTGGACAAGTTTAACAGGTCAGAATTATTAAATATATCTTTGTAACTTTTGATAATTGTCAACGAAATTGCAAGGAAGATAAAAAGTGAATATGACAAAAGAATTACCTAAATTATTCTACACTTACATTAGCATAATTCTTTTTTGTACTACTCTTTTATTTGTGAATGCCAATTTGCAGGCTGAAGAACATTCTGATAAAAAAATTCATGTTTATACTAAAGATAAAGTAATTCCTCTCAATGATTTTCAATTGAAGAAGGCGGAACGATTATTTTATGGGCTAATTCCTGTTACCAAAGGTGTTCCTGCTTGTGCAGATTGTCATTATACAAATTATATCGATACCATAAACTGGAATCCCTCAGCTTTTGATATTTCGAAAACTTTTGCCGGAAAAAATATTGAGGACTTAATGAAGGTACTGAATAAGCCTGCAGGAAAAAAGTTGATGGAGGCACATTCAGGCTATGAAATCTCTGAAGAGCAGGCAATTCTTCTTCAGGCATATCTGGAAAAGTTAAATACACAGGAAATACCCGGAAGAAAACCTATAATAAATAACCTTCTTCTTTTCATCCTTATTAATCTTTTGGGCTTGGGTGCAACCATAGACTTTTTATTTACAAAAAAAATACCCTATCGTGCAATTCATCTGGTCCTGATATTAACTGCTGTAATATATATTTTTAGGGAGATGATTGTAGAGGGAATTAAAATAGGCAGGCAAGAAAACTATGCCCCTTCGCAACCTATTAAATTTTCACATAAAATTCATGCGGGAGACAATAAAATTGATTGTGAATATTGTCATAATCTGGCAGAGCGAAGCAAGAGTGCTGGAATTCCTTCGGCCAATGTTTGTATGAATTGCCATGTACTTATTGTTGAAGGAACCTTATCTGGTAAATTTGAAATTAACAAAATCTCAGAAGCGCAGATTAACATGACACCCATTGAATGGGTGAAAGTTCATAATTTACCTGATCACGTGTTTTTCAGTCATGCCCAGCATGTGGGTGCCGGCAAACTAGATTGCGCTGAATGTCATGGACAGGTTGAAAACATGGATTTAGCTACCCAGGTTCATGCCTTATCTATGGGTTGGTGTCTGGATTGCCATCGTACCAGAAAAGTAGATTTTGAGAACAATGAATACTACACTCTTTTTGAAGAGTACCATAAAAATATTGAAGAAGGAATAATTGATTCAGTGCTGGTGGAAGATATAGGTGGAACAAATTGTATGAAGTGCCATTACTAATCAATATGAAATAATTATTTTCAATATGGCGAAAATCTGGAGAAGTTTAGAAGAAAAAGAAGAACAGAAAAGAAATCCTGTTTCACATGCAAACAGGCAAATGAGTAGTAGTGAATCTCTTGATAGTATTCTTGATGATCAAACGCTTAATGCTAATTCTTCACGAAGAGATTTCTTAAAACTTTTCGGGTTTAGCCTTGCTTCAGCTGCGGTTGCCGCAAGTTGTGAACAGCCAGTACGAAAAGCTATACCTTTCCTGATTCGACCTGATAAAATCACTCCCGGTGTTGCCAATTTTTATGCTTCAACTTATTATGATGGCCAAGAGTATTGTAGTATCTTGGTAAAAGTTCGTGATGGACGCCCTATTAAAATTGAAGGCAATGAATTATCCTCTGTAACAAAAGGAGGAACAAATGCCAGGGTACAGGCTTCAGTGCTAAGTTTATACGACGATGCACGTTATAAAGAACCATCGATTGATGGCAAAGAAACCTCATGGGAACTTGCCGATACAGAAATTCAAAAACAATTAAAGGAATTATCGCAGGCTGGTGAAAAAATTGTATTGGTAACTCCAAGCATTATAAGTCCTTCAACCCTTGGTGCAATTGATGAATTTCTAAAAGCATATCCAGGCAGCAGACACATTCAATATGATGCTGTTTCTGTTTCAGGAATAACCAAAGCAAACCAATTGTCCTTTGGCAAGGAATTTATTCCATCCTATCGCTTTGATTATGCTGATCTGATAATAAGTTTTGGTGCTGATTTTCTGGGAACCTGGCTCTCTCCCATTGAATATGCAAAACAATATTCAAAAACAAGAAGCCTTACCGAAGGTCAGAAAAAAATTTCCAGGCACATCCAGTTTGAGTCAAGTTTGTCCTTAACAGGATCAAATGCAGATGAGCGAATTCCGATCAAACCTTCGCAGGAAAAAACAATTCTCGCGAACCTATATAATGAACTTGCTCAATCTTTTGGATACAAAAAAATAACTGCACCTCCATCTCCGATTGATATTAAAAAATATGCAAAGGAGCTTATCAGACAACATAAGAATTCCTTGATAGTCTCAGGATCAAATGATTATGAGATTCAGGTAATGGTTAATGCGATAAATTTCATGTTGGGAAGTTATAAGCATACCATTGACCTAAGGAATCCGTCTCCTCATTACCGCGGAAAGGATGATGATATGCATCAATTTGTAGAATCTCTGGCTAATGGTAAAGTTGGAGGTGTCATTTTTTACGATGTCAACCCTGTTTATGATTATCCAAAATCTCTTCAGATTCAGGAAGATCTTGGTAAATGCAAACTTGTTATCTCAATTGCCTCACAAAAGAATGAAACCAGTGAAATTTCGAAATTTGTTTGCCCTGATCATCATTACCTTGAATCATGGAATGATGCGAAAATCAGGGAAAATAAATATTCACTCACTCAACCAACAATTCGCCCTATTTTTAATACACGTCAGGCACAGAATAGTCTTTTAAGATGGGCAGATAATTCAAGGCTTTATCATGATTACATTAAAGACAACTGGCAGAAAACTATTTTTCCAAAAAGCAAATCATCCAACTTTTTTAAATTCTGGAATACCTGTCTGCATGATGGAGTGTATGAAGCTAGCAATACTCCTAATCAATCCATCTCTAATTTTCCGACAAAATTATTAAACCAGGTATATAAAACTTTTCTGAGCCCCAGTGAATCATTTGAACTTTGTTTATATGAAAAAGTGGGTATTGGAAGCGGAAAACATGCCAACAATCCCTGGTTACAGGAGATGCCTGACCCAATAACAAAAGCTACCTGGGATAATTATTTATGTGTCTCACCACATGATGCAAAATTAAAGGATTGGAAAACCGGTGATCTGGTAAAGATCAATGAGAAAATTACCATCCCTGTGTTAGTACAACCTGGTCAAACCAAGGGAACTGTATCTGCCGCTCTCGGTTATGGAAGAAAACAAGCCGGGAAGGTAGGAGAAGGAGTAGGCCAAAATCTTTCTGAACTAATAGAAGTAGTTAATGGAAGCAGAAGATATGAATCAGTAATTACTTCAATTGAAAAAGTAGGAACCGGATATCAGATTGCCCAAACTCAGACTCATCATTCCATGGAAGGACGTGAGATAATTAGGGAATCGTCTTTGCAGGAATACCTGAAGGATCCAACATCCGGCAATCATTCTCATGAAGAAATTGAAAAGAAGCACGTTTCTCTCTATAAGCAATTTGATTTTAAGGGCCACCACTGGGGAATGGCTATTGATTTGAACAAATGTATTGGCTGCAGTGCATGTATAATAGCCTGTTCTGCAGAAAACAACGTTCCTGTTGTTGGGAAGAATGAAGTTTTACGATCACACGAAATGCATTGGATTCGCATTGACAGATATTTTGAAGGAGATGTTAATAATCCAAAAACCTACAGACAACCGGTAATGTGTCAGCATTGCGATAATGCTCCCTGCGAAAATGTTTGTCCGGTTGCAGCTACAAACCACAGCGACGAAGGCATCAACCAAATGGCCTATAATCGTTGCATTGGCACCCGATATTGTAACAACAACTGTGCATATAAAGTAAGACGTTTCAACTGGTTCGATTATACCACAGCCGATGCCTTGAAAAACAATACCTACGACCCAACCGGTATGACAGTTGATTTGAAAAGAATGGTGCTCAATCCCGATGTTACGGTACGCTCAAAGGGAGTCATTGAAAAATGTTCCCTATGTGTACAACGCATCCAGGAGAAAAAGCTTACAGCCAAATTAGAAAATCGCGTATTATTGGATGGAGAAATCAAAACTGCATGTCAGCAGGCTTGTCCGGCAGAAGCAATTGTTTTTGGAGATCTTAACAACAAAGAAAGTAAGGTTTCGAAAATGTTTGCCGATCCCCGAAACTATCATTTATTAGAAGAATTACATACTCTTCCTTCCGTTGGATATCTTACAAAGATCTCGAACCGGGAAGAAGCATAAATATATTTAAGAAGATAAAGCATGTACCTATCTCCAGTCAGAGAACCGCTGATTCAAGGTGATAAAGATTATAAAAAGATCACCAGGGAAATTACTGCTCCTATGGAGAAAAAGCCCGGGAAGTTATGGTATCTTGGAATTACATTGTCATCTTCCGCCATGCTTCTGGGATTTTATGCCATGTATATGACCGTCTGGAAAGGAATCGGACTGTGGGGCAATAACCGCACAATAGGGTGGGGCTGGGCCATAACTAACCTTGTTTGGTGGATAGGTATCGGACATGCGGGAACTTTCATTTCAGCTGTTCTTTTGTTATTCCGCCAAAAATGGCGTACCAGCATCAATCGTTCTGCAGAAGCCATGACCATTTTTGCTGTGATGTGTGCCGGTATTTTTCCCTTGATTCACATGGGTAGACTTCCTGTGGGATATTTTATAATACCCTACCCGAATACCCGGGGACTATGGGTGAACTTTAACTCCCCTCTTCTTTGGGATGTTTTTGCCATAACAACCTACCTGCTCGTATCATTGCTTTTCTGGTATATGGGACTGCTTCCCGATATTGCTTCAATGAGGGATAAGGTCAAGAATAAAATACTAAAACCTGTTTATGCGTTCCTGAGTTTTGGTTGGACCGGTTCTGCAAGAGTCTGGTCGAGACACGAATCCATGAGTCTTATATTAGCCGGACTGGCAGCTCCGCTTGTGTTGTCTGTTCATTCCATTGTGAGTTTCGACTTTGCTACTTCTGTAATTCCCGGTTGGCATACTACCATTTTCCCGCCGTATTTTGTCTCGGGAGCGGTTTTCTCAGGTTTTGCCATGGTACTTACTCTTATGATCATTGCCCGAAAGACCATGAATCTTACAGATTATATTACTGTTGCCCATATCGAATCGATGAACAAAATTATTATACTCACAGGTTCAATTGTTGGTATTGCTTACATTACAGAATTGTTTATGTCCTGGTATTCAGGTAATATTTATGAGCGATTTGCTTTTTATAACAGGGCTTTAGGACCATATGCCTGGGCATACTGGATTATGATGAGCTGCAACGTTATTTCCCCTCAGCTGCTTTGGATCAGAAAGCTAAGACGAAGTGTTGTATTTACTTTTGTTCTTTCAATTTTTATAAATATTGGAATGTGGTTCGAGCGATTTGTGATAGTAGTGACATCCCTTCACCGCGATTTTCTTCCATCGAGCTGGGCGATGTATAAACCGACAAGTACAGAAGTTGCAATATTTGTTGGAACACTTGGCATATTCTTCACTTGTTTCCTTCTGTTTATCCGATTTTTCCCGGTAATAGCAATAGCAGAAGTTAAAAGTGTTTTAAAGAGTTCGAATAAAAAACTGTTGGAAAACCATAAATAAACACTGCACTATGGAGCAGGTGAAATATATAAAAGCACATTTTTCGGATGATGAGGATCTGATGAAAGCAATAAAATCATTGAAGAAGAATGGTGTTGAAATTCTTGATGTACTTACTCCATTTCCTGTGCATGGACTGGATAAGCTATTAGGCTATCGGCGCTCATGGATTGCAAGGGTTGGATTTATTGGAGGAGCAATTGGCGGACTCTCAGGTTTTGCTTTCCAAGCCTGGGTTTTTACTAAAGATTATCCTTTGAACATTGGAGGAAAACCTTTATTGTCTGTTCCATCTTTTGTCCCCATAACTTTTGAAATGACAGTTTTGTTTGCAGCCTTTGCCATGGTTTTTGCTTTTCTGTTTCGCTCTAAATTAGGGCCCGGAGCAACACCATTTATTCATGATGAAAAAATAACTGATGACAGGTTTGTAATTTTGGTTGGCTGTAATGGCGATTTTTCCAAAGCAAATATTTCAGAAATCAGTAATAAACTAAGCACTGCAGGTGCCGAGGGAATTACTGCTAAAAAAGATGTTGAATTATCAAAGAACTACTAATGGAGTTAAAATTTAATTTTTCGTGGAAATTTAAAATCCCCCTGATTGTTTTAATGATCATAGGGCTTGTTGCCACTATTGGTTCATTGGTGGTTTTTCATGATCATGGCACACGTTTCTGGGCTAACTTCCTCATGAATAATGTGTTTTCTATTTTCATTGCCGTTTGCGGATTCGTTTTTATAGCCATTCACTCCATAGGAATGTCTGGCTGGCAAACCACTATACAAAGAATACCTGAAGCCATGTCCATGTACCTTCCCGTTGGTGGTATTTTTATGCTTATTATTCTTGCAGGAACCTGGTTTGACTTTCATCATCTTTTTCATTGGGTACATCCGGAAGGAGATGAGATCCTTGAAATGAAAAAGGCCTACCTGAATGTACCTTTTTTCAGCATCCGAACTTTTATTTATCTGGGAGGCTGGATCTTTTTTGCTTATTGGTGGCGCAAGGTATCACTGAAACAAGATTTGGATCCTGATCTGAAATACTTCAGAAAATCAAATAAAATAGCCGGTATATTTATTGTTTTCTTTGCTGTAACAAGCTCTATGGCTTCCTGGGACTGGCTGATGTCACTTGACCCTCACTGGTTCAGCACCTTGTATGGTTGGTATGTATTTTCCAGTTTGCTTGTGAGCGGTCTGGCTGTAATTACTCTGCTTACTGTACTTATGAAAAAGACAGGTTTTCTTCCTTGCGTTACCAGGGAACATTTACATGATTTAGGGAAATATCTTTTTGCATTCAGTATTCTTTGGACATATTTATGGTTTTCGCAATACATGCTGATATGGTATGGCAATATTCCTGAAGAAACAGTTTATTTTGTAGAGAGATTAGCAAATTTTAAAAATCTGTTCTTCATAAATGTAGGAGTTAACTTTATCTTTCCCTTCCTGGCACTTATGACCAGAAATTCAAAAAGAATACCAATAATTCTTGTTTTCACATCGCTGGTTTTGCTGGTTGGTCACTGGATAGATTTTTATCTTTTAATAATGCCCGGCACCATTGGAGAGCATGCAAGTATTGGTTTTGTTGAAATAGGTATGACTCTGGGATTCGTTGGGATTTTTCTATGGGTAGTATTTCGCGCTTTGAGTAAGGCAAACTTAATCCCGGTCAATCATCCTTATCTTAAAGAAAGTTCGCAGTATCATACTCAATATTAAATTGATGTATTATGAGTAGATTAGTAATAAAATATAACATCCATTTTTTAATCGCGCTTATTTTATTGAGTTTTGTACTACTATCCGGTTGCGATCGTGACAACAATAATCCGGGATACACTTACTACCCTGATATGATCGACTCACGTGCTTTCGAATCGTTTTCAAAAAACCCTAATTTTCCCAATCATTCTACTCTTCGTGAACCCGTTGAAGGAACCGTGCCAAGAGGCTATACTCCTCTTCCTTATACAAAGGACCTGGCAGATAGAATAAAAGCAGGGAAAGAATTAAAGAACCCAATGGAAGCAAATCAAACTAATTTGGACCGTGGCAAAGTGCTTTTTGAACGTTGCTGTCTGCAATGCCATGGTGAGCATGGAGATGGGAAAGGCCTGCTTTACACAAGTAAACTTTACCCCTTCCCCCCAGCTTCGCTCGTTAATGAAAAAGTCAGGAATATTCCTGATGGAGAAATATTCCATACTATAACTTATGGCTATGGTGTAATGCCTGAGCATGCATCGATTATTCCACCAGATGATCGATGGAAAATTATATTGTATATTCGTCAGGAGCTTCAGGCATCGGGAAAATAAAAATTCGGCATTCCCCTCATAAATTTATCCTTTCATTTTCTTAATTGTTCAATAATTGGCTAAACTGTTTTCATTGAATCATTGTTTTTTTAGAATAAAATAATAATTTCGTTATATCCAATCATACATAACGATGAATGAATATAAGATCAATAATCGAATCTGGATTGAAAAAAAAGGTAGACCATTTCTTGGCGATGGCAGAATCACTTTGCTTGAAAGTATTGATCAGGAAGGATCAATTAATAAAGCTTCTAAGTTGCTGGGAATGTCTTACAAACGAGCATGGCAGTTGATTAATGCCATAAATGAACTTGCCGATGAGCCCCTTGTTGTTAGAACAATAGGAGGATCTGGTGGTGGTGGAACTGAATTGACAAAAAAAGGCAGGGAGGTAATTGTTGAATTCAGAAGGATTGACAGAAAGTGTCAGGAGATATTAAAAAAGGAACTAAAACAGTGTTGCTTTTAAATTAAGAAATGAAATTGAAGATTCGATATTATGGATTGCTGACTGATATTACTCAATGTGAAATGGAAATGATAGAAATGTACGGTAAAATTACTACTGCAAATCTTATATCTACCCTTCATGAGAAGTATCCAGATTTTAATAAGCATTCCATTGTTTATTTTGCTAATGGCAAAAAACTTGAACAGGGAGAAAATATTTCTTCAATGACAGAAATTGATTGTATGCCTCCATTTGCCGGAGGGTAAATGATTATTAAAAAAATGCTAATGTTCATTAACGGGTCAATACCGTTTGCACAAATAGAAAGAGCGTATAACGAATCCGAAGAGAATGGAGGCGCTAGCGCATTTTTTGTTGGAAAAGTGAGAGCTGATATTAGTAATAATTCGGTTGTTCGATCTATTGAATTCACTGCTCAAAAAGACATCGCTGAAAGAGTTGCAACTGAGATTATTGAGTTTTCCAGAAAACATTTCGGAATTCTTAATGCTGAAATATGGCATAGTATAGGACTAATACATGCCGGAGAACCTTGTTTTCTTGTCCTGGTGAATGCTAAACATAGAGAGGAAAGCTTTGAAGCTTTGCAATATATCGTTGATGAAGTAAAAAAACAGTGTCCAATTTTTGGAAGAGAAATTTTAAATGATGGGAATTATCAATGGAAAATTATCAGGGAATCAATAAATTCAAAAGAATAAAAGACTCTTTCGACAGAGTACACAATTACCTTCGTTTATCACTCACTGACAGGTGCAATTTACGATGTAGTTATTGTATGCCATCAATACCAGAGTTTGTATCACATAAAAAATTGCTCAGTGCAGATGAATTGGAAACTTTGGTATCAGTATTTAATGATATGGGGGTGAGCAAAATAAGACTTACCGGAGGAGAGCCTCTTGTCAGAAAGGATTTCCAGGAAATTGTAGAAAGAATCGTACAATTCAAAGCATCTCTACATATTACAACCAACGGTTACTATATTGATCGCTATATCGATTTAATTTCAAAAAATTTTACATCAATCAATATAAGCCTTGATACCTTAAGTCCTGAGAAATTTAAATTGATAAGTCAGAAAAATCTTTTCAATCAAATCTGGAATAATATTGATCTTGCCTTAACAAAAAACATTCCGACAAAATTGAATGTGGTTGTTGTTAAAGACAGCAATCATGATGAAATCAATGATTTTGCTGAATTAACATTAAAGTACCCGCTTGATATAAGGTTTATCGAGTATATGCCTTTCAAAGGAAATGACTGGAAAATCTCTCAAACCTATACTTCACAAGAAATGCTCAGGGATATTCAACAAAAACATAAAATTGAATTTCTGGGACGCTCAAGCAATCAAACTGCCGAAAGATACAAACTCAAAGATTCTAAAGGAAGTATTGGATTTATAAGTACTGTTAGCCATCCTTTTTGCAAACAGTGTAATCGCATTCGCGTTACTGCAGACGGGAAACTTAAAAACTGTCTCTTTGGCTCTGATGAATACGATCTTATTCCTTTTTTGGAAAGACCACATCTTCTTAAAAACGAAATATTAAGAGCATTTTCTTTGAAACATTTTGCCCATGGTGGCAAACATTCTTTGAATGGAGCATGTCTGGAAAATAAGCAATCCGATAATCGTTGTATGACAGCAATTGGAGGATAGAATGAATTGCCTTGTAAGTATAAATAAGGAATTCTTGTTTCTTAAGATTATATCATATCAAGCAGTTAGAAAAGAATAAAAAACACTCGACAGGTAAAAATCACTCCCTTAATTCTGGCTAAATAAAAAATTATTTTACTTTTGCATCCTGCCTGTAACATCCTAATTATTAAAGGCAGGAAAAAGTAATCATACTAACTCTAGAATTAATATGAAAGCATACACTACCGATCAAATTAAAAACATTGTACTTGTTGGAAATTCAGGAGCAGGAAAAACGACACTTGCCGAAGCAATGCTATTCGAAGGTAAAGTGATAGATCGTCTTGGAGAAATAGTTCATAAAAATACAGCTTCAGACTATCGTGAAATTGAGCATGAAAATCAAAATTCTGTATTTTCTTCGCTTCTGTACACTGAATACAATAATGCAAAAATAAATATTCTGGATGTTCCCGGCCTTGATGATTTTATTGGCGGATTATCAACCTCTCTGGCAGTTGCTGATACAGCATTAATGGTCCTTAATGGACAAAATGGTATTGAAGTGGGTGCTGAAATTCATAACAGATATATCAGAAAGGCTGGTAAATCTATGATAATAGCTGTGAATCACCTTGATCATGAAAAGGTGAATTTCGAGAAAACTATTGAAATGGCTAAAGAGCGTTTCGGTAGTGCTGTAACTATCATTCAATATCCTGTAAATGCAGGTGTTGACTTTAATTCGGTAGTAGACGTTCTGACAATGAAAATGTACAAGTTTGGTGAAAATGGAAAAATGGAAACACTCGATATTCCTGAGAGTGAAGCTGACCGTGCCGCTGAATATCAAAACGAGCTTGTAGAAAAAGCTGCTGAAAATGATGAAAAGTTAATGGAACTTTTCTTCGAAAATGACGGACTTACTGAGGATGAAATGAGAAAAGGTATTGCAGTCGGACTTATGAACCGTGGGATGTTTCCCGTGTTTTGCATTTCAGCAAAAAAAGACATGGGTGTAGGTCGTTTACTTCAGTTTATAAGTAATGTAGCTCCCAGTCCTGACCAACTGCCGGCTCCAAAGGATAAAAAAGGAAATGAGATAAAATGTGATGCCTCTGGTCCTGCAACAATGTATGTATTTAAATCTAGTGTAGAGCAACATATTGGGGAAGTAATGTATTTTAAGGTCCTGTCAGGAACCATAAAAGAAGGTATGGATCTCACCAATAATACTACACAAAATAAGGAAAGAATATCACAACTTTTTGCCAGTGCCGGAAAAAACAGATCGAAAGTTTCATCAATAATTGCAGGAGATCTTGGCGCCACTGTAAAATTAAAAGCAACGAAATTTAATCACACCTTAAGCACAAAAGATACAGTTTTTGAAAACAATGATTTACCAGAGCCGAAGTTTCGCACTGCTATCAAACCACTTAGTGAAGGTGATGAAGAAAAGTTAGGTGAAGCCCTGGGTAAAATGCATCAGGAAGATCCTACTATTGTAATTGAGTATTCTAAAGAACTTAAGCAAATTATTCTCTCCGGACAGGGAGAATATCATCTGAATATTTTGAAATGGCATCTTGATAATCAATTTAAATTAAACACAGAATACATAGCTCCAAAAATTCCTTACCGCGAAACAATAACAAAATTTGCACAGTCAGATTATCGTCATAAAAAACAGTCAGGTGGTGCCGGTCAGTTTGGTGAAGTTCATATGGTTATTGAACCCTATACTGAAGGAGCAAAACCAAAAAATATGTTTAAAATTGATGGCCGGGAAATGAAAATATCAGTCAGAGGAGAAGATGAAATTAAACTGGCCTGGGGTGGAAAATTAATGTTTTACAATTGCATTGTTGGAGGATCAATTGACGCCCGGTTTTTACCTGCTATTCTTAAAGGATTAATGGAAAAAATGGAAGAAGGACCACTAACAGGTTCCTATGCCCGCGATATAAGTGTGTATGTTTATGATGGGAAAATGCACCCTGTCGACTCTAATGAAATTTCGTTTAAGCTTGCAGGACGAAATGCATTTAGCATGGCCTTTAAAAAGGCTGCTCCAAAAATTCTTGAACCTATATTTGATGTTGAAGTTCTTGTACCATCAGATCGCATGGGTGATGTAATGAGTGACTTACAAGGCAGAAGAGCTATTGTACAGGGAATGTCAAGTGAAGGAGGATTTGAAAAGATATCCGCTAAAGTACCACTTGCTGAAATGAACAAGTATTCTACCTCACTTAGCTCACTTACCGGTGGTCGTGCAATGTATTCTATGAAGTTCGGAGAATACACAGCAGTTCCGGGCGATGTTCAGGAAGAGCTATTGAAAGCTTACGAAGCAGAACAAAAGGAAGAATAATAACAAAACCTAGAATCTCGTATAAGATAAAGCCCCTGTTGAACTCAACAGGGGCTTTATTTATTAGTTCTCAGTTGTACAGCTTATTATTCTGTATTGTAAACGTGTACGAATCCTTTCAATAATTGAGGTTTTATAGCAGGATCTATTCCTTCCGGATATGGTAATTCGGGATCAGGTTTATAATAAGGTAACTCATACATTTCTTTAATTACATAGAAATAAACACCTGTTGACACATATTTCCCGGTACCTTTCATTCTTCCATTCCAACCTTCCCAATCTCTTACATTTCCCTGGTATTGATATACCCTCTTACCGTAACGATTGTAGATGGATATGTCAAAATTTGTAATGGATACATCTCCTGCAAACCTGAAGTATTCTATATCACCATTTGGAGGCGTGAAAACATTTGGCCAGTTGCCCAGATCGTTACCTATGCTAACTGTTGGATTATCAACTTTAATAAGTTCATCACCCAGGCAGGTATCCACACAGGCATTAATGGTTAAAGGCAGTACGGTAGAAACTATTAACATTGGAGAATATTCTCCAGGAAGCATATAGGTATGAATGATGGTATCATTTTGTGTTTTTGAGGTTGAATCATCACCAAAATACCATGTCAATTGATCAGCATTTACAGATTCATTTATAAATCTAAATTTTGCCGGTGCTGAAACGTCTTGGTATTTTGCTCGATCATAAATTTCATAATACCTTTCACTTTTACCTGAATAGATTATAGAATCATCCAGAAAAATATATTGATCATTTGGATCGGGAAAATAGGCATGTGGCTGCTTGGATTCATGGAAAGCAGAATCTTTTCTCACCAATCCGAATTCATCTTCAATTTCTATAATATACCATGTATCCTCCCAATGTGGTTTATTAACTGCAACTTTTAAATTAGTATTATCTAGCTTTTGAAAAATATTCTTTGTAACCGTAGGATTAGGATTTGGATACCAATCATTTAAACTTACCGGATAGTCTGCGTGATATTGTATCTGAATATCATTGTAAGGATTATAATAATGCATAGACGAACTGTCAATTACAGCTATAATTTGTTCTATTCTCCCACAAAGAATATCTCCTAACTTAATTTTATTGTCTTCATCGGTGCTGGTTATACTTACATCAAAATCATTTATCATTGCCCAAAATTGGTATATGCTGTCTCCCGAAATTTCAACTTTGTAACCCACCTGCTCAGTAATGCTAATTCTTGAACTTATCACATTTATTTCATCCACCGGAGGCAAATAATTTCCAGATATGGGATCATATAAAGACCAACTAAATGTACGAGGTGTACCATCTGGCGAAACAGCTATAACATAAGGATCAGAATTGTCGGTATTAAATATAAACAAAGAATCCGGTATGCTCCCATCTCCATAATCTGTAGTATCAGCACCATCAGCTGAGCCATGTGTTATTTGGGATCTTGCTGAAATAGAAATAAACAAAAGAAAAGCTGTGCTGAATAAGAGATATAAAATTCGCATTTATGCCTGTTTATTTTGAAATAACTAAAAAATAAGTCGTTTAGTATTTACAAGAATGCAATGATATAAAATAAACTGAAGGTATCAAAGCAGGAGCTTGCAGGAAGAATCTATTATTTAGACATCTGTTTTCTTCCTGTGTGACCAATATTCGCATCAATCAATCTTTGTGATATCATCACAGTTTTTTCCACTTGTTGAATTTTATTTAAAAAAACATGGCAGCTCAGCTTTTCACCCTCATTACAAATCCTAACTTTGAATCTCTAAAATTTTAAAGCTTTGAGTACAATTTTTGAAGGATTGAATAAGGAGCAGCTCGAGGCTGTAAAAAACATACAAGGACCCTCCCTGGTAATTGCAGGGGCAGGATCTGGAAAAACACGCGTTCTTACCTACCGCATTGCACATTTGCTTGAAAAAGGAAATGCGCCTTCATCCATTCTGGCATTAACTTTCACGAATAAGGCAGCCAGGGAGATGAAAGAACGAATCAATCAACTTCTTGGTGAAGATGTTACGCGTTATTTATGGATGGGAACCTTTCATTCTATGTTTGCCCGCATACTCAGAAAAGAAGCTGACAAACTGGGGTATCCATCTGCATTTACAATTTATGATTCCGATGATTCTAAAAGCCTGATTAAATCAATTATTCGTGAGTTTCAGCTTGATGACAAGCTGTACAAACCCGGCGAAGTTTTAGGCAGAATTTCCACAGCAAAAAATAATCTTATCACACCTCAGGTTTATTATAACTCTGCGAAATTCAGGGAAAGAGATAAGATCACCCGCCGGCCAATGCTTGCGGAAATTTTTAAATTGTATTCCTCAAGATGCAAAAAAGCGGGAGCCATGGATTTTGATGATTTGTTATTGTATACAAACATTTTATTCAGGGATTTTGAGGAAATTTTACGCATTTACCAGGAGAAATTTCAATACATACTTGTTGATGAGTATCAGGATACAAATTATTCTCAGTACCTTATTGTAAAAAAACTGGGCGAACAGCATAAAAATGTTTGCGTTGTGGGAGATGATGCACAAAGTATTTACTCATTCCGGGGTGCTAAAATTGAAAATATCCTGAATTTCAAAAACGATTATCCCAACAATAAACTTTTCAAACTGGAGCAAAATTACAGGTCAACTCAAAATATTGTAAATGCTGCCAACAGCATAATACATAAAAACCGCGACCAGATTCACAAAACGGTATTTTCAAAGAATGAAGAGGGTGACAAAGTTAAAGTTACAAGAGCACTTACAGATATTGAAGAAGGATTTATTATATCAAACTCTATTCTTGACACATCTATGATAGACAGGGCGCATTACAGCGATTTTGCTGTATTGTATCGCACTAATGCTCAATCAAGGATATTCGAGGAAGCTATGAGAAAAAGGAATATTCCTTACAAAGTGTATGGAAGTATTTCATTCTATCAACGCAGGGAAATTAAAGATATGATCGCATATCTTCGAATACTTGTAAATCCTAATGATGATCAGGCCATAAAACGAATCATCAATTATCCGGCCCGCGGCATTGGAAAAACAACGGTGAGCAAGTTGGAAGAACTGGCTATCGAAAATGATTTGAGCTTTTTTCAGGTTTTAGAGGGTCTGGATAATCATCCCACATTATTCAATCGCGGAACCATTGCCAGGTTAAAATCTTTTACTGATTTTTTGAAAGAGAATCAACAAAAAATCAATACTGATGATGCTTATGAGCTTGCGCTTCATATTGCTACATCTACAGGAATTTTAAAAGAACTTCATAACGGAAATACCCCTGAGGAAAGAAGCAAATATGAAAACCTGGAAGAATTGTTAAATGGAATTAGGGATTTCTCAGATAGTTCAAAAGAAGAGGGACTTTCCCCGAATCTTACAAGGTATCTGGAAGATATTGCTTTACTTACCGATTTCGATAAGGATAACAAAGAAGATAAAAACACTGTTAGCATAATGACTATGCATGCAGCAAAAGGTCTTGAATTCAACTATGTTTATATTGCCGGTGTTGAAGAGGAATTATTTCCTTCAAGAATGTCACTTGATAGCTCACGTGATTTAGAGGAGGAAAGGCGTCTGTTTTATGTCGCTGTAACAAGAGCTAAGAAAAAAGTTTTTATCAGCTATGCGCAATCAAGGTTTAAATGGGGCGTTCCTACTGATTGTCAGCCTAGTCGTTTTTTAAAAGATATAGATGAAAATCTTGTTGACTGGCCAGAAGAAAAACCTGCAATTGAAAACTTTATAGAAAATGGTTTTGGAGCAAAAAAATCTAAACCACAGTTTTTTTCAACTCCGATCAATACTTCAGGAAAAAAGCTTACACGAATAGATCAACATACCTTCCAGAAAAAAACTAATTCGCAAAAAGGTAATACAATTTTCCAGGCATCCGATCCATTCAAAATACAGCAAGGTATGCTTGTTGAACATCAGCGATTTGGAAAAGGAAAGGTCGTACACATTGAAGGTGAAATGCCGAATAAGAAAGCAACCGTTTTTTTTCAGCAAATTAAGCAGGAAAAGCAACTTCTTCTTAAATTTGCCAAACTCAGGATTGTTAACCAGGATTAAATCAAATATTGAATTGAATAATCTAGGAGCCAGATCACTTCGCCTTTTGGTTGCTCGAATAATTCTCTTAGATTTGTACTAAATTCTCTTATTGATATTTATTTCCTTTATATACCAACAGTTTGTCTTAATTTAGACGGACTGCTTATTAATTTGAAATTCTTGACGAAAAAATGTGCTTATGAGCTTTGATTATAATTCCAGTAGAAAAAAACTTGTTTTGCCCGAATATGGCAGAAACATCCAGAAAATGGTTGATTATATTAAATCAATAGAAGACCGTGACGAAAGAAACCGTTTGTCTGGTGCTATAATTTCCATTATGGGAAATCTAAATCCCCATCTTAGAGACATTAATGATTTCAAACACAAACTTTGGGATCATCTTGCAATTATTGCAGATTTTGAACTGGATATTGATTTTCCTTATGAAATTCCGCAACCTGAAATGTTTCAAAAACCTCCCCGAATTATAGAATATGGAACTCATACTATTAAGTACAGACATTATGGGAAATCAATCGAACTAATGATTGATGCCATATGTGAGATGACTGATGAGCTTGAAAAAGAAAGACTGATCAATATTGTCGCGAATCATATGAAAAAGTCATACCTCATCTGGAATCGTGACTCTGTAAATGATGAGGTAGTGCTGAATGATCTGAAAAAACTATCAAAGGGACTCATTAATACAGAAAACATCAAGCTGAATGAGGCGAGAGAGATTATTACCAAGAAAAGGCCTAAAAGGCATATGAGGAAAAAATAATTATTTCCGAATCTATGAGTTCATTTCAAATCAATGGAGGCAATAAATTAAAAGGTACTTTAAATCCACAAGGTGCCAAAAATGAGGCACTTCAGGTAATTTGTGCAACATTGCTCACTGAGGAAGAGGTAATCATTGATAATATTCCCGACATCATTGATATCAATAAACTGATTCTACTTCTATCAGAACTTGGAATTCAGATCAATAAACTTTCTGCTTCTAAATACAGTTTTAAGGCCGAAACAGTAGATCTCGAGTATTTGCTTAGTGATGATTATTCAACAAAGAGCGCAAGCCTCAGAGGATCAGTAATGATTATAGGCCCTTTGCTGGCACGCTTTGGCAAAGGCTATATTCCAAAACCCGGAGGAGATAAAATTGGCCGACGACGCCTTGACACACATTTTAATGGTTTCATTGATTTGGGTGCTGAATTTATCTACAACAGAAGCAAAGATTATTATACTGTAAAGACCAAAGGACTGCGAGGAGCATATATGCTTCTTGAAGAAGCTTCGGTTACAGGCACTGCTAACCTGATTATGGCTGCTGTTCTGGCCAAAGGTAAAACAACAATTTATCATGCTGCATGTGAACCCTACATCCAACAACTTTGTAAAATGCTCAACAGCATGGGAGCAAATATCTCTGGAGTTAGCTCAAATCTTCTGACCATCGAAGGTGTTGATAAACTCAAAGGATGTAAGCATACCCTTCTTCCTGATATGATTGAAGTTGGAAGTTTCATAGGACTTGCAGCATTAACTGGCTCAGAGATTACAATAAAAAATGTTCATTTTGATGCCCTTGGTATTATCCCAAGATCATTTCAAAGATTAGGCATCATTCTTGAACGAAAAGGTCTTGACATTTTCATTCCTGCTCAGAAACATTATGAGATAGAATCTTTTATTGATGGTTCAATCATGACCATTGATGATGCTCCCTGGCCTGGTCTAACTCCTGACTTATTAAGTGTTATACTTGTTGTAGCAACACAAGCCAAAGGAAGTATTTTAATTCATCAGAAAATGTTTGAAAGTCGATTATTCTTTGTCGATAAACTAATCGATATGGGAGCTCAAATCATTCTTTGCGATCCACACAGAGCATCTGTTATTGGTCTGGATAACAGGGTAAAACTTCGTGCCACAACAATGACTTCTCCTGATATTCGCGCCGGTGTTGCATTATTAATTGCTGCCCTTTCAGCCGAAGGGCAAAGCATAATACAAAATATAGACCAGATTGACAGAGGATATCAAAATATTGATGGGAGGTTAAATGCAATTGGAGCAGAAATTAAGCGAATAGACGATTAAATCTTAATTTTTTAATAATGTACAGTGAGTTTTTATTGGTATTAAGCATTGTTTTTCTTACAGCCTGTTCTGGTGCAAATAATAGAGCAAAAAAGGCAGATTCATCTGTTGTGGAAGGACTTAAGATAGGGAATCAAGCTCCTGAACTAGCCTACCAGAATCCTGAAGGGGAAATAATTGCATTATCCTCATTGAGAGGCAAGCTCGTACTCATTGATTTCTGGGCATCGTGGTGTGCTCCTTGTCGGTATGAAAATCCAAATGTTGCAGCAAACTATAATAAATACCATAATAGAAAATTTAAAAGTGGAAAGGGATTTACTGTATATAGTGTTTCTTGCGATAGAGATAAAAAAGCATGGATGGAGGCCATCAAAAAGGATCAACTCATATGGGAATATCATGTAAGCGATTTAAAAGGATGGGAAGCTGAGGCAACATACATCTACAATATAAGCTCAATTCCCTCAAACGTGCTTATTGACGGTGATGGAATTATTTTAGCCTGGAATCTGCGAGGTGAGCAATTGACACAAACTCTTGATAATTTATTGGAATAAATTTTCTACAATATAAGATTCTGTCAATTTGACTGTTAAACTCTATTGGCAGGCATTTTGACAAGTACTGAATATGAATTTGAAAGTTAATACGAAAATCATTACGAAATATGAGTAAGACAACGATGAAGGGCGGTAATAAAACCAATACAACTAAAGCCAGCGATAAAAAACACACAGATTCAGCAAGCCGACAGAAAGAAACAACGGCTAAGCAAAAACAGCAAAAGAAAGACAATACGGCAGAAACTGAAGATAAAAAAGCAGAAAAGGTATCAAAACTTGATAAAGTTACGCAGGAAGCTCATGAATGGCATGATAAGTATTTGCGATTATCGGCTGAATTTGACAACTACAGGAAACGAACCTTGAAGGAAAAGGCTGATTTAATGAGACTTGCAAATGAAGATCTATTAAAAGATATTATATCTGTAATAGATGATTTTGAGCGAGGAATTGATACAATGGATAAATCAGAAGATCTGGATGCCTTGAAAGAAGGTATTCATTTGATATACAATAAATTCAGCGATTTTATTAAACAAAAAGGACTTAAAGAAATAGAGGCATTAGAAAAACCTTTTGATATTGATTATCATGAAGCAGTAACCAAAATACCTGCACCTACTAAAAAACTTAAAGGCAATGTAGTAGATGTAATTGAGAAGGGTTATATTCTTAATGAAAAAGTCATTCGCTATGCCAAAGTAGTGGTAGGTGAATGATATTTTGAAAACACACTTGAATGGGAAAAAGAGATTATTACGAAGTATTGGAAGTATCAAAGAATGCTTCTAAAGACGAAATTAAGAAGTCTTACAGAAAGCAGGCCCTGAAATTTCACCCCGACAAAAATCCCGGGGACAAAGAAGCAGAAGAAAAATTTAAAGAAGCTGCTGAAGCCTATGAAATATTAAGCAACGATCAGAAACGACAGCGTTATGATCAATATGGCCATGCCGGAGTTAGTGGAGCTGCCGGAGGAGGTTTCTCAGGGGCAGGTATGACAATGGAAGATATTTTCAGTCAGTTTGGTGATATTTTTGGAGACTTTGGCGGATTTGGTGGATTTGGTGGATTTGGCAGCAGCAGAAGCAGAAGTTCAAGAAGAGTTAACAAAGGAAGCAATCTTCGTGTAAAAGTTAGTCTTAGCCTGGAAGAAATAGCAAAAGGTGTTGAGAAGACCATTAAAGTTAAAAAATATGTTAGCTGTAATACATGCAAGGGGAGTGGGGCTCGGGGTAGTTCCGGACATGCAACTTGTGACACCTGTGGCGGATCAGGACATGTTACAAGAATTGCAAATACCCTTTTAGGACAGATGCAAACATCTTCAACCTGCCCGCAGTGTAATGGTGAAGGTAAAATAATTAAGGATCGTTGTACAACATGCCATGGTGAAGGAATTATCAAAGATGAGGAAGTAATTAAAATTTCCATTCCGGCAGGGATTGCAGAGGGTATGCAACTAAATGTATCTGGTAGAGGAAATGCTGCCAGGCGTGGAGGTATCAACGGTGATCTGATTGTTTTGATTGAAGAAAAAAAACATTCCGATTTGGTTCGTGATGGTAATGATCTGTTGCATCAGCTGTTTCTGAGTGTCCCCGATGCTTCTGTTGGTACAACAGCCGAAATACCTGCCCTTGATGGAAAAGTAAAAATCCGAATAGAGCCAGGCACTCAACCAGGCAAAATCTTACGACTGCGTGGAAAAGGCATCCCCGATATTAATGGATACGGGAAAGGTGATTTGTTGGTAATTGTAAATGTTTGGATCCCTAAAACCCTTTCAAAAGAAGAAGCAAAAATAATTGAAAAATTTCGGGATTCTGATAATTTTAAACCTGATCCGGAAAAAGCTGAAAAAGGTTTTTTTGAAAAAATTCGTAATTATTTTGAATAAATTCGCTAAATACCAAAATTAAACATGCCCATCTTTGAAGCCCTGAACATTGAAAAAAGCTTTACAGGACATAATGCTCTCAATGATGTCTCAATTCACATTCCGGAAAAAAGCATTTATGGATTACTGGGTCCTAATGGTGCCGGAAAGACTACATTAATACGTATCATCAATAAGATTACAGCTCCTGATAGTGGTAATCTTAGGTTCCAGGGAAAAGAATTTACCAGAAATGATCTTTTGCATATCGGTTACCTCCCCGAAGAGCGTGGCTTGTACAAAAAAATGAAAGTCGGAGAACAAGCCTTATATCTTGCTCAACTTAAAGGCCTCACAAAAAGTGATGCGATGAAGAAGTTAAAACACTGGTTTACAAAATTTGAAATGATCGACTGGTGGAATAAAAAGGTAGAGGAATTATCAAAAGGCATGGCACAAAAGGTACAGTTTATTATTACTGTTTTGCATGAACCAAAACTTTTGATTTTTGATGAACCTTTCTCGGGGTTTGATCCTGTAAATGCAAACATGCTCAAAAAAGAAGTTCTTGAACTGAAAGAAAATGGAACCACCATCATTTTTTCTACCCATGATATGGCGTCAGTTGAAGAATTATGTGACCATATTACACTAATAGACAGATCAAAGTCCATTTTAGAAGGCAAAGTACAGGATATTAAAGCCCGGTATAAAACAAACACATATGAACTTGAATTTGAAGGCGAAACGGAAAAACTAAAAAGAAAACTTGATGGTAGTTTTACTCTTAGCAATATAATTCCATTGAATGAAGCGAAATCAAAAGCTATTGTTCAATTATCAGATTCCACCAAGGGGAACGAATTACTTAAACTAGCTATTGGTAGTGTTAAAGTAAACTCATTCAGAGAGGTACTTCCTACTATGAACGAGGTTTTTATTAAAGCTGTTGACGAAAACAAAAAGCATACTACAAATGTCTAAAGTCCTTCTTATTATTCGTCGGGAATACATTACAAGGGTGAGGAAGAAATCTTTCATTATCATGACCATTCTTGGCCCTGTTCTTTTTGCGAGTTTCATGATCATTCCAATTTGGCTAACTCAGTTGGAAGATAGCGGAATAAAAACCATTGGTATTGCAGAATTCGATAACGATTTTCAACCCGTTTCAACTGATTCATCAAAATTTAAAGATGTAATACCAGAGAATGAAAACCTTAAGTTCGTTTACCTGCATAATATTGAATATGACGACATTGAAGGCCTTTTTGAACATACAGAGTATTATGGCATTCTGGTTTTGCAGCAAAAACTATTGGATGAGAAAGATGGAGAGGTTGAGCTATTTGTCAGGAAACAACCCAGCTTAGGTACAGAAATGCATATTACAAAATCGCTGGAGAATTTCATTTATGATAGAAATCTAATCAAGATAAATCTTTCACCCGATGAAATCAACGCTTTGAAAACAAGTGTGACAATCAAAACAAATAAATACGATAAAGGCGGGTTTAAAGAACAGAAAATGATTGATTTTAAACGTGGCATTGGTTATGCAGCTGGTTTTCTGATCTATTTTTTCATCTTCTTTTTTGGTGCTCAGGTAATGAGAAGTGTTGTTGAAGAAAAGACAAACAGAATAATTGAGGTAATCATTACATCAGTTCGTCCTTTTCAATTGATGATGGGGAAAATATCAGGAATTGCTCTTGTCGCTTTAACACAGTTTATGGCCTGGATAATTCTGACGATAGGTATTTATCAATTTGCGCTTAGCTACTACATGCAGGATAACATCCCGATGCAAAACCAGGAAATAGTTAATGAAATTCCCATGAATAGCCCGGGTGCAATGAGTCCTGGAATGGATGTTTCAGAAAATAATCCTGAAATAATGAATATTTTGGGCATGTTAAACATTGGAGAATATTTGTATATGCTAGGTATCTTCCTGTTTTATTTTATTGCAGGTTACTTGTTATATGGAGCGATGTTTGCAGCTGTTGGTTCTGCTGTTGATAGTGAAACTGATACTCAACAATTCATGCTTCCTGTAACAATTCCATTAATACTTAGCCTATTTATACTAATAAATGCCATTACTAATCCTGAAGGACAGTTGGTTTATTGGTTTTCTCTGATACCATTCACTTCTCCTATTGTTATGATGGCAAGGATTCCTTTTCATCCTCCGCTGAGCGAAGTAGTTCTGTCAATGGCCATACTGATAATTACTTTCTTTATTATTACATGGATGGCAGGAAAAATATACCGGATCGGAATATTAATGTATGGAAAGAAAATAACATACAAAGAGGTGTTCAAATGGCTTACTTATAAAGACTAGATATTTTTTAGATGATTTGAGCATTTTTGGATCCACCATATAAGATTTTGAACACTCAGTAATTAATTCAGATACATCGCACAACCAACAACACTTGCCATTAGTTTGTGCCTTCTAATGACAAATCTGGTATAAACAATCAATAATATTTCATTCTATCAGATACATTAATCTTATTGAGATTTGTATTTTTACCTATTCAATAATGTCTCTGGCATATGGCTTTGCGTGTTGCAGTTCTGGACTTGGGTACCAATACTTTTAATCTGGTTATAGCTGAACAAAAAAGTTTAGAATCATTTCATATATTACATAGTAGCAAAATCCCGGTGAAACTTGGAGAAGGTGGTATCAATCAAGGGAAAATAATTCCGGAAGCCTTTCAAAGAGGTATTGAGGCTATCGAAAAACACAATAGAATTATCAAAGATTTGAAAGCAGAGAGAATTTTTGCATTTGGAACATCTGCTCTTCGATCAGCCGAAAAGGGCGAATTGTTTATTTCAACTATTAAAGAGAATACCGGCATTGATGTCCAGATCATTTCCGGAGACAGAGAAGCTGAACTTATATACTACGGTGTCAGACAAACAATCAATATATCTGATCAAAAGTACCTGATTCTTGACATTGGTGGAGGAAGCAATGAATTTATTATTGCCAACAATGAAAGAATATTCTGGAAACACAGTTACAATCTGGGAATAGCCAGGTTATTGGAAAAATTTAAGCCTTCTGATCCTATCACTCAAGCAGAAATCATTTCTCTTAATACTTATCTTGCAACAGAGATCAGCGATCTCATTCAGACAGTTAAAAAATTTGGTGTGGGCACTTTGATAGGTGCCTCAGGTTCATTCGAAACCTTTGAGGCAATGCTTAGAGCCAATGAAGAAGATTTTGAAACTGAAACTTCACTCTTGCCAAAATCCATAGAGATAGATCTTGGAGATTTTGAATCTCTCTGTCAAAAATTAATCACATCTACTACCAAAGAACGGAAACAAATGAGAGGACTGGAACCCATGCGTATAGAAATGATTGTTTTGGCCTGTCTTTTTGTTAAATTTATAATCGAAAAACTTGAAATTGATACCCTGTATCAATCTAACTTTTCTTTAAAAGAAGGAGTCATTTATCAATTGATCAAAAATAGAGACCATGAGCAAGATTTTAGTAATTGACGATGAAAAAAGCATCCGGAACACCTTAAAGGATATTCTTGAATACGAAAACCACGAGGTAGAGCTCGCAGAGAACGGGCCAAGCGGGCTTGAACTATTTAGTCAGAATAGTTACGAAATCGTCTTGTGCGACATTAAAATGCCCGACATGGATGGACTAGAGGTTCTAGCTAAAATAAATGATATTAACCCTGAAATACCAGTTATTATGATATCCGGTCATGGGAACATTGATACGGCAGTTGATGCCATAAAGAAAGGAGCTTATGATTTTATTGAAAAACCCCTTGACTTAAATCGCCTTCTTGTTACAATTAAGAATGCACTTGACAAAACTGACCTGGTTGTAGAAACAAAACGGCTGAAGAAAAAAATAAACAAACAGTACCAGATTGTGGGTGAATCTATAGCCATAAACAAGGTGAAAGATATGATAGACAAAGTAACAGGTACAGATGCCCGTGTATTAATTACAGGTGCTAACGGTACAGGGAAAGAACTTGTTGCACGTGAATTGCATGATAAAAGTGAAAGGGCAAGCGGACCATTCATTGAGGTGAATTGCGCAGCTATCCCTTCCGAATTGATCGAAAGTGAGTTATTTGGTCACGAAAAGGGTGCATTTACTTCAGCACACAAACAAAGAATAGGAAAATTTGAACAGGCACAAGGTGGCACAATTTTTCTTGATGAAATTGGGGATATGAGCCTTGCAGCTCAGGCAAAAGTACTGAGGGCACTACAGGAAAACAAAATATCAAGAGTAGGTAGTGACAAAGATATCAATGTAGATGTAAGAGTTATTGCTGCTACCAATAAGGATATGAAAACTGAGATTGATAACAAGACCTTTCGTGAGGATCTTTACCATCGTTTGAGTGTTATATTAATTCAGGTTCCTTCCCTGAATGAACGATTGGAAGATATTCCACTTTTGGCAGATCACTTCATTGAAATGGTTTGTGCAGAATACGGACAACCAAAAATGGCCATAAGCAAAGAAGCCATTGATGAATTAAAAAAGATACAATGGACCGGCAACATTCGTGAATTCAGAAATGTTATGGAACGTTTGCTTATTCTTTGTGACAAGGAAATTACTGATAAGGATGTGAGGGCTTTTGCTGCACCGATTTCAAAGTAAAAGTCTTGCGAATTAATTGACCCCGGATTCAAAATTCAACTACTCTATTTTTGTAATCTTTATGGTCATAAACATCGATAAGTCCTTTGAAATTGAAGATATTGCTCTATCAATGAGTGTTAAGAACCCATAACTCCATCCTGGAAAAATAGATTTGAAAGATACTCCCCCACTTAACAAATACCTTAAAGGTGTATGATAAGTAATCTTTTCCATTTTAAAATGTGGGAAGCTACTATGAAATAAGGAATAGTCTCTCTTGAATACAATCCATGGCAATGCCCCATTGGCTCCACTCATCGGACCTATTTCCGGTATTGTCCAGTCACCTTCAACATCAAACGGCTCATGATGAAGGTTCTTATATATTAACCGACCCCAAAATGAATTTGCAGGTTCAATCATTATAATTTTCCCTCCTTTCTTTAACACTCTGTCAGCTTCCAAAAGAAACTGCAAAGAATCGGGAATATGATGAAATGTATCTACCATGAATAAGGCACTCACTTCAGATTTTTTGAATGGCATATCCAATGCAGAAAATGTTAAATCCGTATGAGGCAGGGGGATAATATCACTTGTGATAACAGATGGTAAAACATTACTCAAAAATCCTCCTCCTGAACCCAATTCCACTAACTTTCCCTCAGGGAGAGTTTCTACCTCTCCAATAAAAATACTATACCATTCCAGATAAAGTTTTTTCAAAAAAGGTTTATGCAAAATGATCTCGCGATGAAACAAAGTTCTTTGTGGTGAATCAATGTTATCTTTGGAATTGTATTTTAACATCCGGGGAAATTTATGTGCAAAGAAAGGAACAAATATAAAAAAGACGTTATTTTTAAGCCCTATTTCAAAAAAAGATCAATGACAAATGTCAGGTAAAGAAATTCATCATTTATACTTTGAAAAACTAGCAGCAAAACGGTTAAAATGGATAAGGCGAAATCAATTCTACCATAAAATTCTGAGGAAACATTACAAATTCATAATTCCTGTAGGATCAAGAGTCCTTGAATTGGGTTGTGGAACCGGTGAATTATTGAATGCTGTCAAACCATCTGTTGGCATTGGCATTGACTTTTCAGAAAACATGTTAAGAATTGCACGTGAAAAAAATCCTAATTTGAAATTCATTTTAGCTGATGCAGAACACTTCGACACAAAAGAAAAATTTGACTATATAATAATTTCTGATCTACTTTCCTCTTTATGGGACATACAGGCTGTCCTCAAAAATATTAAGAAGGTATGTCATCCAAGGACTAAGATTGTAATCTCAAATTACAATTACATTTGGGAACCATGGCTAAAGTTTGCTGAATTATTACGGCTAAAGGCAAAGCAACCTCTCCAAAATTGGTTAACAATTAATGATATAAGGACCCTGCTTGAATTGGAAGATTTCGAACTGATAAAAGTAGATAGAAAGCTACTTTTCCCCAAGTA
>CAYWBC010000044.1:0-32777 GCA_964456285.1 uncultured Bacteroidales bacterium | reverse complement strand
TGAATTTTCCATCCTGAAGGAGTTTCAGGAAGAAGATCAAAAAGATTTTGGGACATTGAAGTGTTTGTAAGAATAATTGACATAACAAATAAGAATAGAATTTTCATACTATGGATGTATTAGAATTATGCACACAAAATATAAAACTAATTAAAATAAGACTGAAAATCCTTATAGCTGAATAATTTCTTTCCTTACAGTTTGGGCATCTACAACTGCAATTGCTGCCATATTTACAATATCTCTGACTGAAGAGTTCATCTGGAGCAGATGAATGGGTTTTCCCAAACCAAGCATAATGGGGCCAATGATTTCTGCATCGCCAAGCTCTTTCATGATTTTATAAGCAATGTTGCCTGAACTAAGATTGGGGAATATCATGGTATTGACATCATGATCCTTAAGTTTTGAAAATGGATATTGTTCTAGTCGTAATTTCTTATTTAAGGCATAATCGGCCTGCATTTCACCATCAACAATCAGCTCAGGATAATCCTTGTGAAGAATTTCGACAGCTTCCCGAACTCTCTGAGGACTTCCTTCGCGTATCCATCCGAAGTTAGAGTAAGAAACCAGTGCTATTTTCGGATCAATGCCAAATTTTCTTACTTTATTTGCAACAAGCAAAGTCGTGTCAGCAAGTGTTCTCCCTGAAGGTTGAATATTGACAGTTGAATCTGCAAAGAAGAATGGCCCCCGCTTAGTCATAATAATATACATGCCTGCAATATGGTTCAGGCTATTGTTAAATCCCACAATTTGAACCGCCGGACGAATTACTTCAGAATATTTTGCTGTACAACCTGAAAGGAAACCATCAGCATCGCCATTTTTCACCATCATAGCGCCAAAATAGTCAGGATTCAGCATCTTCTCAAGAGCTTCTTCTTTAGTAAGACCCTTTCTTTTTCTTACTTCAAAGAGAGTATCTGCAAACTTTTTTCTTCTGTTTAATTCTTTGTCGGAGCGGTGATCAATAATAGTTAAGTCGGAAATATTCAGCTTGTTTTCTTTGGCGATTTCTTTGATTTTCTTTTCACTTCCCAGCAATATTGGCTCTGCAATTTTCAGGTTACGTATTATTTGAACTGCTTTCAATACAAGGTACTTGTCGGCATCTGCAAATACTATTTTTTTCGGATTTTGTTTGGCTTTAATTCTAATAGCATTTACAAGCTGGTTATAAGTGCCCATTCGTTTCATCAATTCAATATCATAGGCTTCCCAGTCTTTGATAGGTTTGCGTGCCACACCTGTATTCATTGCCGCTTTGGCTATTGCCGGGGCAACGGTAGTAATCAATCTTGGATCAAGTGGCTTAGGGATTATATATTCCGGACCAAATGTAAGGTTTTTACTCTCATAGGCTGTATTTACTACTTCCGGAACTTCTTTCTTTGCCAACTCCGCGAGAGCATAAACAGCAGCAATTTTCATCTCTTCATTAATGGTCTTTGCTTTAACATCAAGTGCACCTCGAAAAATGTATGGAAATCCAAGGACATTGTTGATTTGGTTTGGATAATCAGAACGTCCGGTGGCAAATATCAGATCCTTTCTGACTGAAGTTGCATCTTCATAGCTAATTTCCGGAGTTGGATTTGCCAGGGCAAATACAATAGGATTAACATTCATTGAACGTATCATCTCTTTAGACACCAGATTTCCGGCAGATACGCCAATAAATACATCGGCGTCTTTCATTACATCAGATAATGTTCGTTTTGAAGTTTCTGAAGCAAATTCTTCAAGATAGGGATTCATTCCAACTTTTCTTCCTTTGTAAACAATCCCGTTAATATCAGATACAATAATTTGTTTCTTATCAATTCCCAAAGACAAAAACATTTTTAAAACCGCAATACCTGCAGCCCCGGCCCCACAAAAAACAATTTTTAATTTTTGAATATCTTTTTTAACTAATTCAAGGGCATTTATCAAAGCAGCACCGACAATAATAGCTGTACCATGCTGGTCATCATGAAATACAGGAATATCCAACTCTTGTTTTAGCCGGTCTTCAATTTCAAAACATTCGGGAGCTTTGATATCTTCCAGGTTAATACCTCCAAATGTAGGAGATATGGCCTTCACTGTTTTAACAAAATCATCAATGTTCTTCTGGTCAACTTCAATATCAAATACATCAATATCAGCGAATACCTTAAACAATAAGCCCTTTCCTTCCATCACAGGTTTGCCGGCAAGTGCACCAATATCACCAAGTCCCAATACAGCGGTACCATTTGATATTACAGCAACAAGATTACTTTTGGCTGTGTACAGGTATGCATCTTCAGGATTCTTTTCAATCTCTTTACAGGGAACGGCAACACCAGGAGAGTAGGCCAATGAAAGATCATACTGAGTACTGTATGGTTTTGTTGGTATTACTTCTATTTTTCCCGGGCGACCTTTTGAGTGGTATTTGAGCGCTTCTTCATCTTTAAATTGAGGCATAATTTTATGTTTTACAGATGGCAAAAGTTACAATTTTTTTTTGCTTAACAACATGATATTTGTAAGACCATTTGAATAAATTCCAATATTCAAATTCCAAAACACAACTAAATTTCAAATTACAAAATACAAATCTCAAATAATATTCAAATTCCAAATACCAATGCTAAAAAACTTATTTGAAAAGGTTTTGGAAATTGGGATTTGGCCCTTGGAATTTGATTGTATTTTGGTGTTTGAGTTTTGATATTTTATAGCCCAAGTAACAAAAAAACAATTAATTTTCTAATTCTTCTATTCAATGTTTTAAGTTCATTAAGAGATTTTGAAATTTGAAATTTGCTTTTTGGAGCTTTATTGATATTTGTTACTTGAGATTTGGAATTTACAATCCAAGCAACACCTTCTCGGGATCTTTTCCTTCGAGAAGCATTTTGTAGGGTTCTTCCAGCAATTCCTTCACTCTCACAAGAAAACTTACCGAATCACGGCCATCTACCAACCGGTGATCGTAAGATAATGCCAGGTACATTATGGGTCGTATTTCTACTTTGCCATCAATGGCAACCGGACGTTCAACAATGTTATGCATTCCTAATATGGCAGCTTGCGGAGGATTGAGGACTGGAGTAGATAACATTGACCCGAAGATACCCCCATTTGTAATTGTAAAAGTACCTCCGCTCATTTCTTCTATTGAAAGTCTGAATTTTCGTGCTTTGACAGCCAATTCTGAAATTTGTATTTCGATTTCGGCCAGACTCATAGCCTCTGTATTTCTTAGAACAGGAACCATAAGTCCTTTGTCTGTTGTTACTGCAATAGCAACATCTACATATTCGTGGCTAATAATTTCATCACCGTCGATCATGGAGTTGACTTTAGGAAAGGCAAGCAATGCTTCTGTTACAGCTTTTGTAAAGAATGACATAAAGCCCAATTTTATTCCATGCGTTTCAGTAAAGTTTCTCTGGTATTTTTTTCTTAGTTGGATAATCTTGCTCATGTCCACCTCGTTAAATGTGGTAAGCATGGCAGTTTCATTTTTCACAGCAACAAGTCGATGACTTAGTTTTTTCCGTAATTGTGACATGTTTTCACGATGTACTTCCCGGCTCATTGTTTTGGGTTCACTTTCAGAGATGAGACTTTTTTGCTGCAGAACTGTGTTCACATCCTTTGTAGTAATCTTTTTCAATCCCATAACAATATCTTCGGCAGAAAGATTATGCTCATCCATTAACTTGCGTGCGAGAGGAGTAGCTTTGATCTTTGATTTTTCAGTGGGTTTCGCATTGGGATCTTCTTTCGGCAAAGTTTTTTCGGTAATAATCATTTCTTCTTTGGGGAAAGATTTTGCTGTAACTTCTTCTTTTGCAGATTCTTGTTTTGGAGCCTTGGCAGAAGTATCGATAGTGCAGGCAATGGTACCTACCGGAATAGTCTGACCTTCCTGGACCAGTTGCTTAATTTTCCCTGATTTTTCAGCAATTAGTGGAAGAGTAGCTTTGTCGGATTCAACTTCGGCTATTTCCTGATCTTTATTGACATATTCTTCATCCTGCACAAGCCAGCTGGCAAGTTCTACTTCTGCTATTGATTCTCCGGGTGAGGGTATGGTAATGTCTATGATCATATTCAAAACATATTAGTTAACTGAATGATTCAAAATACTTGTATTGTTTTAAAATTTCCTTTTTAATACTTCCGTCAGCACATTGTAGTCCGCAGTATTTGTTTTGCAATTCACAAATGCATTCACGAAATACTTTTGTTATTAATTCTTCTTGTTGTATCTGATGAATTTTTGATAATCCTGTTGCTGGGCTACCACTTGCCATACGTGTAATTGGATAAATATCATATCCTTTAAATTCTTCCAAGACGTGTCTCCATGCCCCCATGTTTCCGGGTTCTTCCTGTACCCAAAGGTTAAGCATAGAATTTTTGTACTTCTTTAATAATGTTTCAACCTGAGGCTTTGGAAATGGATGAAGCTGTTCAATTCTAATTAATGCAATATCTTTTGCTTTGAACTGATTTTTTCTTGCTAACAGGTCATAATAAATTTTTCCTGAGCAAAAGACAACACGTCGTACTTCCTGAATATCCACATCGGTATCATCAATAACCGATTGAAAGTTTCCATCTGCCAATTCCTCAAGGCTTGAAGTACACTCAGGATGGCGCAATAAACTTTTTGGAGTAAAAATTACCAGTGGAACACGAAAATTTCGAAACATTTGTTGTCTGAGCAGATGATAAAAATTTGATGGAGTGGTAGGAATAGTCACTTGCACATTGTTTCTTGCTGCCATTGATAAGAACCTTTCTATTCTTGCACTAGAGTGTTCGGGGCCCTGTCCCTCAAATCCATGAGGCAGCAACAAAACAAGGCCATTCATCAGTCCCCATTTTTCTTCGGCTGAAGCAATGTATTGGTCGATAATAACCTGGGCAACATTATTAAAATCTCCAAACTGGGCTTCCCAGATAGTAAGACTTCCCGGTGATGCTAAAGCGTAGCCATATTCAAATCCTAATACTCCATATTCATTCAGAGGAGAATTGTATATATCGAAGGGAGCCTGCTTTTCCCCAATGTATTTGAGTGGTGTAAATGTTTTATCTGATTTTTCAATGATGTGCGCGGCATGTCGGTGAGCAAAAGTGCCTCTTACGGAGTCTTGCCCGCTTAATCTTACAGGAAATCCTTCATAAACAAGAGTTCCGTATGCAAGCAATTCACCCATCGCCCAGTCTAATTTGTTATTTTTCAGCATCTTCTTCCTGTCCTCAACCAGTTTGTAAGTTTTGCGAATGAAAACTTCATCTTGAGGAAGGGTGCAAATTTTATCGCCGATATATTGGAGTAATTCTTTGGTTACAGCAGTAGGAAAATGTTTGTTAAAATCATCAGCCTCGGCATGTTTAAAATCTTTCCAGTCGCTATGCAGAAATTGTTGAATTTTTACTTTCCCTGATTCTTTTGAAATCTCGAGTTTTTCTTCAAGATACGCATCAAAATCATTTTTCTGTTTTTCAATTTGTTCTGGTTTATATATTCCTTCTTCGACCAATTGATTTGCATAAATCTCTCTTGGATTAGGGTGTTTTTCAATTGCCTTATAAAGGGTGGGTTGTGTATAACGCGGCTCATCACCTTCATTGTGTCCATATTTTCTGTATGAAAGTATATCTATAAAAACATCAGTATAAAAGCTTTGTCTGTATTCCATTGCCAGCTTAACTGTATGTATAAGTGCTTCTACATCATCGCCATTCACATGAAAAATAGGGCATTTTGTGACTTTGCCAACATCAGTACAATATGTACTGCTTCTTGCATCAAGGTAGTTTGTTGTAAAGCCGATCTGATTATTGATTACAAGGTGAATGGTTCCTCCTGTGCGGTAACCATTCAAATCCATCATTTGAACTACTTCATAAACAACACCTTGTCCTGCAATGGCTGCATCGCCATGAATAAGAATTGGAGCGAGCTTAGTAAAATCCTTGTTGTACTTGTGTTCAATGCGTGCTCTGGAAATTCCCTGGATAATTGGCGATACTGCTTCCAGATGTGATGGATTTGGGGCCAGATTCAGATCAATTGTTTTGCCATTATCAAGATCAAACCGATTTCCATAGCCCAGATGATATTTCACATCGCCCAGGGGGATGGAGTCATCGTATTCTTCAGCAATAAATTCACGGAATATATTCTCATAGGGCTTCTTTAAAATATTCCCAAGAACATTCAATCTGCCTCTATGAGACATACCAATAGTGAATTCTGAAATTCCAAGATTTGATCCTGATTCAATTATGTAGTGAAGAGCAGGAATTAATGTCTCTGTTCCTTCAAGGGAGAAACGTTTATGGCCAACAAATTTTTTATGAATGAATTGCTCAAAACCAACGGCTTGGTTTAAAAGATTAAAAATTTTTCTTTTCTCAGTCTTTGCAAATCCAGTTTGATTTTGGCTTCCTTCAATCCTTTTTCGGAGCCACTCTAAGCGCTCAGGGTTTCGCATGAACATATATTCTGAACCAATTGAATGACAGTAGGTAACCTTCAGATGGGAAATAATTTCTTTCAATGATGATGGTCCAATTCCAATTTCTTTCCCTGCTTGAAAAGTGGTATTTAAATCACTATCGGAAAGGCCATAATTTTCAATATCGAGAGTGGGTGTATAATTTCTGCGTGCGCGCACAGGATTGGTTTTTGTAAAGAGATGTCCTCTTTTCCTGTAACCATTAATCAAATTAATGACCTTGAATTCTTCGTCAAGAACTGTAGTGCCCTTTTCATTATCAGCAGGATAGGCAGAAAGTGCAAATTCATATCCTTTGAAAAATATTTTCCATGAATTATCAAGCGATTCAGGATCCTCCTTGTATTGCTGATACATTTTTTCAATCGAATCAATCTCACTGCTGCCTAGAAAGGAAAGTTCATCCATGCTCTACTAATTATTTGCCTATTATCAATTAAAATTAAGAAACTTTTATCGCATGTTGCCATTCCTCCCCAAGTAAATAAATAATTGTACATGTATTATATAACAATCTTTGCAGTGTAAGGTTTACAAGTCAATCACAAATTTCAGAATTGATTTCTCATTGGTGCACGATGTGGCATATTAATACAGATGGTTATCAAAAGACTGACATTTTTAAATACATAAAAAGAGAAGCTATTTTATGCAGAGATTGATAGAAAATAAATCCGATTGAACAATTCTTGATATATGTTTTACGCACGAATTTACTTCACTGAGTTCTCTTGTTATAAACGATTTCGGCTATTAATCCGCATGAGCATTGAGTAGTAGTAATAAAACTTTTAGGTATCGTGAGAACGATGGCGGCCGGCGGTAAGACAAGTAGCTTTTTTCGGGGCTACGTTCCTGTCCCCCCTAACAAATATATTAAACATTCGAATACTACTAACATAGCTTTGCTTTGGCACCGCTTGTTGTGGTGTAGTGCATTATTCAAGGTCTAATACTATCTGAATATTTTCCTTAACTAACTCAATCAATTCATTAGGCAAAACACCAATCCTTTTAGTCAGTCTTTTATTATCAATCGCTCGAATTTGGTCAATCATAATATCACAAGCCTGATGTAAATTAGCCATCCCTTTTTTAAGATGAACTCTTAAAATCTCAGAATCCTTTTTAACCTTTGTTGTAATCGGACAAACAATAGTTGATGGGTGAGGTATCTTATTAAGCAAATTGGTCTGAACCGCCAATACTGGCCTTGTTTTACCTGGTTCGGTTCCAATTTGTGGATTTAAGTCCGCAATCCAAATTTCAAATTGTTTAATCGGCATAATCAATCTCCTCGAAGTCTTTAAGTACCGACATTGAATCCGCTTTAACAATGCCTGATTCCTTTTTTAACTTTTTCTCAAGAATCTGCTTGCGGTGAAATTTATTATAAAACTCAATTGCCTCGTTAATATATCGGTTACGTGGTTTCTTAATCTGAGCAAGTATCTTTTCAGTTTCGCCGAAAATCGAATCATCTATTTTTAGTGATACTGTTTTCATGATATTTATTTTTATATCACAAAGGTATATCTTTTTAGTATATACATCAAGTATACCTAGTAATATTTCTCCCAAAAATCCTTATCTATAATTATTCAAATAGAGCATTAATCAATAAGAGAGGAGTTAAAATCGACATTACTCTTGCAGCTCCCATTCCATTACAATTTTTTGTATTAACATTTTCAGTTAATTTCTTAAGACGATAATTGAAAATCTTCTAATATTTTATCTTAGTTTTCATGTCTTTTGGATCTCGGGTGGTATGCGCCACGACGTTTGCGGTAAACACTGTGCGACTTTCAAAGCTCCCTTCCTCGATATTAGCAGTTACAGTTAATAGCTGCCACCAAGGTTTGCGAACTACTTCATCCAGCATTATTGAGTTTACCGTCCTGTTAGGCTATGTTTTCATGTTTCATCATTCTTGTTTTTTAGTCTGCCCGAATCTCTTAGGCTCTTATTAAGCATCCATTCTATCTGTCCATTTATGCTCCTGAATTCGTCGGCTGCCCATTTTTCAATTGCTTTCATGGTTTCAGAATCAATCCTTAATGCAAAAGATTTCTTCTCAGCCATTATCTATTGATTTAATGTGCCTGTATTTATTACTGGTCCAGCATCTCTATCACCACAAAGAACAACCATTAAATTGCTTACCATAGCAGCCTTTTTATCTTCGTCCAAGTCAATGATTTTCTTTATTGATAACAGGTTCAATGCACTTTCAACCATTCCTACTGCACCTTCAACAATTTTATGTCTTGCCGCAACAACAGCTGAAGCTTGTTGTCTCCTTAACATAGAGTGCGCAATTTCAGGAGCATATGCCAAATATCCAATTCTAGCTTCTATTACTTCTATTCCTGCAATTTGCAATCTTTCTATAATCTCATGTTCAAGGGTTTTATTTACATCCTCAAAATTTGTACTTAGAGTAATCGTTGCTTTTTCGTCCTCAAAATGATCGTATGGGAAAGACCCTGCTAATTTCCGCACCGCAGAATCAGTTTGAATTTGGATAAAATCCTCATAATTATCAACTTCAAAAGATGCCTTAAATGTATCATTTACACGCCAAACAAGAATTACACTAATCATAATAGGATTACCCAACTTGTCATTAACCTTAATTTTTCCACTCTCAAAATTCCTTGCTCTTAAAGACAAAGTAATCCTTTTGTAGAAAGGAATTATCCAATACAATCCATTTTTCTTTATACTTCCTTTATATGCCCCAAACAATAATAAAACTTTGGAGTTATTTGGGCTGATTGCAATTAATCCACTTGATAAAAACAACCAAATTGGAATTAATAATCCGGGCAATAAATTATAGCCTTCGGTAAAAAGTACAATAATTACTGTTGCAAGGAATGACAATATAGTCAATGCAACATAACCATTCCAGGGGTTTAAACTTTTTTCTGTTTTCATATTCTTGATATTTAAATGATACTATAATGATATCACAAATATATGAATTATTATTAATCCAATTAAAATTTTTGAATGATTAATGCGATTAAAAATGTGGTCTTAACATGCGAATAAAAATACACGACAGGTATTCTATTCCATCTCACTAAAATACCTCATAAATTGCATGCGTTCGTAGGCAGCAGGATCTTTGATAGATTCCTGGCTAAGTTTGCCCTGCAACTGTGAAAGATGATTGAAGTTTTTCCTTTCCATCCAATTTTCAAGATCTTTCAATATTTCTATTGTGTACTCGATCCCTTCTTTATACAAAACGCTGGCAATTTGTACTGCCTTTGCACCAGCCATCAATTGTTTAAGTACTGTTTCAGCAGAATGTATTCCTGTGGTGGCTGCAAGATCGCATTTTACCTTTTTGGACATCAGGGCTACCCATCGCAATACATTGGAATAATCCAGTTCCGAACTATATTGACTTGCCTGGGTGATCTCCATCTTATCAATATTGATATCGGGTGTAAAAAACCGGTTGAACAAGGCAATGCCGGCAATTCCGGTCTTATCCAGTCGTTTAATTACATTTGCAGGTTTGGTAAAATATTGACTGATCTTCAATGATACAGGAATTGATACTTTACTTACCACTTTTGTAGCTATTTCAACATAAGTATCTTCAAAATTTTTATCGGTATCATCGGTAGGATTAAGGAAGACATTCAATTCCAGGGCATCAGCTCCGGATTGTTCAATTCTTTTTGCGAAATCAGTCCACTCATAGGAAGTAATACAGTTGATGCTGGCAATTATCGGAATCAGGGTTTGGTCTTTGGCCTCCCTGATCAGATCAAGATATGCATTCAGTGAATCCTCCTTGACATGCATATCAACATAATCGAGGGTTTCGGATAGTTGGGAGTATATCATCTTATCCTCTTCTGCTTCGCTGGCTAAAAGGTTTTCCTGCTGGAGAATTTCTTCTTCAAAGATCGATTTTAACACAACAGCAGCAATACCACTTGATTCCAGCTTCTTAATACTCTCGATGTTTCCGGTTAGTCCTGAGCTTGCAGCAATGAGTGGATTTTTAAGGCTTAATCCAAGGTATTTCGTAGACAGATCTATCATGATTTACAATTTTACGATTTACTTCTTTTTTAGTTTTTGAATATAACTATGCATACCTGCTGCACCTGCACGCCCATCACCCATTGCAAGGATAACAGTGGCTCCGCCACGAACTATGTCTCCTCCGGCAAAAAGTTCAGGGATGTTAGATTGCATGGTCTGCTGATCAACTTTTATAGTACCCCATTTTGTTACATCTAATCCTTTAACAGCACTTGGAATGAGCGGATTTGGCGATACTCCCACACTTACTACCACCAGGTCGACGTCAATGTCATATTCACTTCCTTCGATGGGAACCGGCCTTCTTCGTCCGGAACTATCGGGTTCTCCCAGTTCCATTTTTTGAATTTTCATGCGGTTTACGCGACCATTTTCATCAGCAAAATACTCAATAGGATTATTCAGATTTAAAAATTCAATTCCTTCTTCTTTTGCATGTTTGATTTCCTCATTACGTGCCGGCATTTCATTGAGTGTGCGACGATAAATGATCATGGCCCTTTCTGCACCAAGTCTTTTCGCAGTGCGAACCGAATCCATTGCAGTATTTCCTCCACCTATTACTGCAACATTTTTTCCTGACAGAACCGGTGTGTCATAATCTTCTTTAGAAGCGCCCATAAGATTCATTCTTGTGAGATACTCGTTTGATGAAAAAATGCCTACGAAATTTTCTCCGGGAATATTCATGAACCTTGGCAGACCGGCTCCACTGGCAATAAAAAAGGCTTTGTAACCTTCAGATTTCAAATCTTCAATGGAAGCTGTTTTACCCACCACAAAATTGATAATAAATTCAACTCCCATTTTTTTGAGGTTCTCAATTTCAACATCTACAATTTCATTTGGAAGTCTGAATTCGGGGATTCCATATTTGAGTACACCTCCAATTTGATGCAAGGCTTCAAAAACGGTCACATGGTATCCCATCTTAGCCAGATCGCCGGCAGCTGCCAGTCCTCCGGGACCAGAACCTATAACACCCACTTTTATGCCATTTTTTTTGGAGATTTCCGGTATCGAGATCTTCCCGCTTTCCCGCTCAAAGTCGGCAGCAAACCTTTCAAGATACCCAATGGCAACGGCATCTTTTTTAAGCTTCTGTGTATAAAAACACTGTGATTCGCATTGTACTTCCTGTGGGCAAACCCTTCCGCAAACAGCAGGTAGCGCGTTAGTTTCTTTCAACACCTGGGCAGCACCCAGAAAATCTTTGCCTTCAATTTTCTTAATAAACTTCGGGATATTAATTTCAACAGGACAACCGGTAATACAAGTTGGATTTGGGCAATCGATGCATCTTTGAGCCTCCCTTACAGCCTGCTCGGCAGTTAATCCGAGATTTACTTCAATGTTATTTGCATTCCGAACGTTGGCTTCCTGTTCGGGCATATGAATGCGTTCAATGGAAGTGCGTTCTTTATTCTTTACTTCTTTCCTGAGATTAGCTCTCCATTCCTGATCTCGTTCCGCTTTTAAATATTCTTCTGTTAAATTATTCATTCCTGAAATATCTGAATGTTTAACTAATTTTTTTGAGGTAATTTTCATAGGCCGCTTTTTCTTCTTCGCGATAAGCGCCTAAACGCGATAACAATTCATCAAAATCGACTTCGTGCGCATCAAACTCGGGACCGTCAATACATACAAATTTTGTTTTTCCACCGATACTTACCCGGCATGCTCCACACATTCCTGTACCATCTACCATAATAGTGTTCAAACTGGCTACCGTGGGGATGTTATACTTTTTAGTCAGAAGGGAAGCAAATTTCATCATGATAGCAGGACCAATAGCGATTGCCTGATGCACTTTCTCTCGTTGTATTATTTCTTCCATTCCCTGGGTGACAAGACCTTTTTTACCCAGGGATCCGTCATCGGTCATGACGATAACTTCATCGGAGAACGAGCGCATCTGATCCTCAAGAATTATCAGGTCCTTGCTACGAGCAGCAAGCACTGTAATAACCTTGTTGCCAGCTTTTTTCATGGCTTCCACAATAGGCAACAGGGGAGCAATGCCTACGCCACCGCCTGCACAAAGTATCGTGCCAACTTTCTCGATATGTGTTGCCTCTCCCAAGGGGCCAACTACATCAGTTACAACATCACCCACCTCAAGATTGGCAATTTTATGGGAAGTAACACCTACCTTTTGGATGACCAGTGTTATTGTACCTTTTTTTTCATTGGCCCGGGAAATGGTTAAAGGAATGCGTTCCCCTTTTTCTCCAATCTTAACAATGACGAAATGCCCCGCCTTTCTCTTTTTCGCTATTTGAGGAGCATCAATTTCAATTTGCACAACATTCTCTGAAAAATGCTCTTTTGATATTATTTTGTTCATATGCAATTGTGACTTTTTCGACGCAAACTTAATAGTTTAAATACAAGATTTCAAAGCTTTTAAAGATTGGTCATTTTTCTGATAGACATACCATTAAGGTATAATGAGTTAAAATATTTTCAGTAAACAATTTAAAATAATTTCAAATAAGACTGCATTTCCTGATAGTTCTGTAATTTTGAGGCGCTTTCGATTTTGGAATATTTTTTTGTGAAATAAAGGATTAAACAAAATTTAAAAATGGATGTTGTACTTTTTTTAAATTCCAAATAACATGAGAATTGGTATACTAAAAGAAATCTCTTCAGAAAACAGGGTAGCTTCAACGCCCGAAATAGTTAAAATGCTTGTAGCTCTGAAAACTGATGTTTTTATTGAAAAAAATGCAGGACTTAAAGCTACCATATCTAATGAACAGTTTATTGAAGCAGGTGCAACTATCGTATCAGGTAAAGAAATTCTGGAAAAATCAGATCTTATTTTGAAGATTAATACCCTCACAAAAGAGGAGATGAAAGGATTAAAAAAGGGACAGGTTGTTGTGGCTGCTATGAATCCTTTCTTCAATAAAGAGATCGTTAAATTATTAGAAAAACAAAGCATTACATCATTCAGCATGGAACTTGTGCCAAGAATCACAAGGGCCCAGGCCATGGATATTTTGTCGTCAATGGCAACCGTAGCAGGTTACAAAGCTGTTCTTGATGCTGCAATGCATCTGCCAAAATTCTTTCCTATGTTTATGTCAGCAGCAGGTACAATTAAACCCGCAAAGATCCTCATTTTGGGAGCTGGAGTTGCTGGTTTACAAGCAATTGCTATTTCCCGGAAGCTTGGGGCAGTTGTTGAAGTATTTGATGTACGTTCTGCCGTGAAGGAAGAAGTAAAAAGTCTGGGTGGCAAGTTCATTGAAGTGGAAGGGGCAGTTGAAGATGAAGCAGCCGGGGGCTATGCAGTGGAACAAACGGAAGAATTTAAAAAGAAACAGGCTGAGCTTATTCATAATCATGCTCTACAAGCCGATGTTGTTATTTGTACTGCACAAATTCCTGGAAGGAAGGCTCCTCTGCTTATAAGAAAAGAGACTGTAAATGAAATGAGGGCCGGATCAGTTATTATTGATCTGGCAGCATCTACAGGAGGCAATTGCGAGTTAACAAAAGACAAGGATACCATTGAGCATAACAATGTAACCATCATTGGGAAATCTGATTATCCTTCAGATATGCCATACGATTCCAGTGCTATGTTTGGTAAGAATGTACTTAATTTTATCAAACTTATGATAGATGAGGAAGGCAATCTGAACCTGAATTTTGAAGATGAGATTGTGAAAGGAACCTGTCTGACTCATGATGGTGAAATTGTAAATGAGAGAGTAAAATCAGGAATGTAAATAAGTAATATATTTTTTATGGAACAGCTTTTAATTTATTTTAGTGAGTACAAAGAAGAAATATTTGTAATTGTTCTCTCTATCTTTCTTGGTATTGAGGTAATTTCCAATGTGCCTTCTGTACTTCATACTCCCCTGATGTCAGGAGCAAATGCCATTAGCGGAGTGATTATCATCGGGGGTATTATATTGCTGGGTCATGCCGATCTGTCGAGGTTTTCCCTGGAATTTGCACTTGGTATGTTAGCAGTGTTCTTTGCTACCTTAAATGTGGCAGGAGGATTTGTTGTTACCGACCGCATGCTGGAAATGTTCAAGAAAAAGAAAAAATAACCTGACGAAAAAGAAAATTTGAGATATGCCTGAAAATACAATTGAATACGGACAAGTCATACTGGATTTTAGTTATTTGGTCGCTGCTATTTTATTTGTTGTCGGACTGAAATTGTTGAGCAAGCCTGAATCGGCAAAAAGAGGAAATCTATATGCTGCAGCAGGTATGGTACTGGCGATGATTACCACACTTATTCTTCATAAAGATGCAGATGGCAATAGCATTGCTCTGGCCAATGTAATAGTAATTGTTGCAGTAATAGCGGTAGGAACTGTTGTTGGTGCTGTTGTTGCCCGAAGGGTTAAAATGACTGCCATGCCCCAACTTGTGTCATTCTATAACGCTACCGGTGGTGCTGCTTCAGCATTAGTAGCCCTTATGGAATATTCAAATCCTGAGAATTCATCTACTCTGGTTACATTGCTTGGGTTAGTGATAGGAAGTGTTGCCTTCAGTGGCAGTATGATAGCTTATGGAAAGTTGGACGGATGGGTGAAAGACTGGATGTCGCCGGTTATGAAATACATCAACCTGTTTATGCTGGCACTGATAACAACAATGGTTGTATATCTTATAGTAGCTGTAGATCCCTTTATTAGTAAAGAAATTCTGATATACATTTTATTTGCAGTTGCTCTGGTGTACGGTGTGTTTTTTGTTATGCCCATCGGAGGTGCCGATATGCCTGTAGTGATTTCGCTGCTCAACTCATTTACAGGAATTGCAGCAGCTATGGCCGGGTTTATTTATAGCAATCAGGCAATGATATTGGGAGGAATATTGGTGGGTGCCGCCGGAACCGTCCTTACAGTATTGATGTGCAAAGCCATGAACCGTTCATTAATCAATGTTATTATTGGTGCATTTGGAGGCGGTGGTGCAGTTAGGGGCGATAAAGAAATTGGTATTATCAAAGAGATTTCTTTAAGTGACGCCTCCGTTTTGCTGAATTATGCGAAGAAAGTGGTAATTATTCCCGGATACGGCTTGGCTGCTGCACAGGCTCAACATACTTGTTCTGAGCTTGATAAATTACTTACCGAAAGCGGAGTAGAGGTGAAATACGCTATTCATCCGGTGGCAGGACGTATGCCCGGCCATATGAATGTGCTGCTTGCAGAAGCAGATGTACCTTATGAAAAACTGGTAGAAATGGATGATATCAACCCCGATATGCCTAATACTGATGTTGCCATTGTAATTGGGGCAAACGATGTAGTGAATCCTGCGTCTATTGACGATCCTTCAAGCCCGATTTATGGAATGCCAATCATAAATGCACATGAAGCGAAGAACATCATTGTGATGAAACGTGGAATGGGGAAAGGTTATGCAGCCATCGAAAATTACTTATTTTACGATGACAAGACCCGCATGCTTTTCGGAAATGCTAAGGACACACTGCAGAAACTGGTAGCGGAGATTAAGAATTTATAATTCTATTTTTCTGGTGTGATCTCCTGATTGATTGATGTGGCTAATTTTCCCAGCTATGGGAAATGTGATAAACTGGTCCTGTATCCGGTATTGGTTTAATATCAATAACAGCCGTATCACTGGTAATATCTCCGCATAAGCTTGTAACTATGCAGGTGTAATCTCCGGAATCTGCAATTTGTGCATTGCCAATTGTCAAACTTGTAGTTTGGCTACCTGAAATATTTCCTCCATCTGAAAGATCAACACCATCTTTCTGCCATTGATATGTGTATGGTCCGACTCCTGAAACAACAATGCTTAAACTTATATCGGTTCCAATACATCTGGTATGGCTAATTGGTTGAGTAGTAATTGTAGGAACAGGACTTACAGTAATTGCAACAGTATCCCTGTCAATACAACCGTTTCCGGATGTAACTCTTACCCAATAGCTTCCAGTTACTGAAACAGTAATGGTCTGACTCACAGCACCTGTTGACCATAAGTAACTTGATCCCGGATTTTCTGCATCTAATAGTTCCGATCCGCACACTGTTCTGTCAACTCCCAGATCAACTAAAGGAGCACTGTTCACTGTAATAGATAATGGATTTGAAACGGGTCCATAGCCGCAACTGTTATGCCCCTGCACTGTAATTGTTGCAATACCGGTGAATGCACCATCCCAGTTTACAGTTGCTGATGTTGTATTCCCTGTTATGATTCCTGCAACAGGAGGATTCAATACCCAGACATATTCATCAGCTACAGCATCAGCAGCTCCTGGTGTAGTATATATTTCTGAACCACTGTATTGACATAAAGTATTATCTCCGGAAGGTTGACCTGCTTTTCCAGGTAATGGATTTACTACTACTTCTAATGAATCAGACCACTGACTAACACATCCATCAGCATCTCTGGTTTGAACAGCAAATTCACCTGATTCAGTAATAATTACATCCTGAGTAGTTTCTCCATGCGTCCAGAGATAGAAAGTTGCACTGGCTGATGATGTTAGAGTAACGCTGCTTCCTTCGCAAAATGTTGTAGCACCAGAAGGTGTAATTGTAGGTTTTCCTTGTGGAGGATATTCATCAACACTTGCAGATGTTCCAAAATCATTTCCAATACAGCCATTTACATCCTGGAGTGCTGTAACAGTATAAGTTCCTGTATTGGATGTAAGAAATTCATATGGATTATCAGATGTTGATCCCGGGAAGAAATTTGTTCCGTCAGTATAAGTATAATCCCATGGAGAAGTACCGGTAAATACTATAGACAACAGAGCACTGCTTCCGGGACATATAGAATCAGTTCCAAACATATTGGCAGTTGGCCGGGGTAACACATCAACAGATTGAGTTGAATAATTTGAACATCCTGACACAGAATTAGTGTAGGTATAAGTTATTTCATGTGTGCCGGCACCTGTAGCGGAAGGCGAAAAAGTGGCAGTTCCATCTGCATTATCGGTGATGCCTGGTCCGCTAAATATTTGTACATCATCACTAGGAGAACCAGTTAATAAGACATCCACATCATTTTCGCAATATTGTGCCGCTAATCCGATAAATGAAACGGAGGGTAATGAATTTGCAAAAGTCAATACACTGCTATTATTGGAAACATTTGTAGATGTAATTATACTTCCGGCAGACGTTGTGCCCGTGGTGCCGCCATTTCCATGATCGTTCCACTGACTGCCGTCCCAAACAGTAACTTTCAGATTTGTTAAATTTGAAATACAGCAACTATTTGCATCCCAATATAATGTCGAAGCAACATTTGCACTGCCGACAGTTCGATTCAATGTCCAGTATTCACAATAATTGATATAATTGATGCTTGCATCATGCAATGTAGTATCATAAGTAGGATGGGGATTTGCATTAAAATACTCTGCAACAAATTCATCGCTTGCATTAGCAGGGGCAGAAATACTCATTGGTTTAAAGTATACATCATTTCCAATTGCAAAGGTGAATGCCTGATTACCCACCTTTTTTAGAGGTCCGTACACATAACTGGAAGATGAGCCTCCAGATACTGTTGCATTATTTTCTATTGTCAATAAATTAGCAGAAGTTGATTGTATGATACCCTGTGATAGAGTCAGAGTTCCATAAACACTTACTATTCCATCGAGTTTTATTTGCGGACTTGTAACTTTGGTATTATTAATGGTAATATTCTGATAAGAGAAATCATCTGTTCCTCCACCTGCATTTTTTGGAAGGGTTTGGATATAAGACTGTCCGTTAAATATTAAGGTAGAATTATTATTACAGTCTAAAATACCGTATTCAGATGCTCCCCGATCAAAATTTCCAGCCAGATAAAGACTCGCGTCAGTGTTTAACTCAATTTCAATCAGGTTTGTGCCGGATGCATTGAAATCGATATGTCTGTCTATATCAATTTCAGCACTGTTATTTCCAGAAATATAAACTTTTGGTCCACCGGTATTACTAATTATCAGGTCATTGGAAATATTTAATACGGATGTATTATTTAATATGAATTCCACATCATTTGTTGACCCTGCCGATGATGAAATATTAGCATCATGGTTTAGGTTGATTTCAGAATCATCGAACACTTCGATCCTGAATTCTGCATTTCCTCCCGCTCTGTCTACTAATAAATCATTATTGACATTCAGTACACCTGAATTTTGCAGATCAATATTTCCGTTATAATTGATACCTGAGTTTGTAAATTCTAAATTTCCATTAACATCTAATGTTCCACCATCGATGGTTAAGCCGGTATTGTTATTTGCCACATCAACATATAAGTTTGCGCAGGCCTGAGCATCGCTTACAGTTATAGTATAGCCTTTTACATGCACCCTGTTTGAAGTTCCGGGTGTTGTTGAAGTGGCGGCTCCACCTTCTGTTCGTGACCAGTTGTTTGCTACATTCCAGTTTCCTGTTGCTATAGACCAGTAGTCAATGCCACTGACATTATCAATGCACAATGAAAAGCTTTCAGATGTCCGACGGTCATCAACACATATCCAATACTGGTGTCCTGCAGCGAGGGTATCTATTTGAAGGTTCAAAGTACCTGTAAACCAATCTGCGGCATTCGCACAACCCACCTCAACATCATTGGAATTCCAAACCGAGATTTGCTGACCTCTCATCAAACCATATGCGCCACCAGTTATCACATCAATACTCAGTGTGTCAAAAATTGCTGTGAAGGTGAACCAAACATTATTTGTGCTTGTACCTGACCAGCAAGAACCAGAGGTATCTCCTGCCGTTGCATACCTGTTTGTATAAGCGGCATTTGCTGAACACCAGCTATCCAGATCAGTGAGTTCTATTGCTCCCGATCTGAAATCAAAGCCCGCCCTATTATTAACAAACAGTGTAAAAGTTCCATGAGTTCTCCTGTCGTCAACTGAAATATAATAGGTATTTCCGGGAGTTAGTGTATCTATTGTAGTTGAAAGTGTTCCTGAATACCAGTCGGCTGCATTGGCGCACTGTAGTTGCGTTCCTGATTCATTCCAAATGGCAATTTGTTGTCCACGCATTGTACCATCTGCTCCACCGGTTATTACTTGTGCTTCAAATTCACCTGAGATAGCAACAAATTTAAACCATACATTGTTGTTTGTTCCTCCACTCCAGCAGCTTCCGGCGCTTTCATCGGGAGTTGCATAGGTATTGTCATATTCGGCACTTGCTGATGTCCAGTTATCCAGGTCGGTTAGCAATATTGCTCCCTGACGGAAATCGTAGCTAGGTGTATCATCAATTCCTAAAGTGAAGGTACCATGAGTTCTTCTATCGTCTACTGAAATATAGTATGTATCACCAATAGTTAAAGTATCCACACTCAATGATAAAACCCCTGCATACCAATCGGCTGCATTAATACATTTTACTTCAGTACCATCTTCCTGCCACAAGGCAATTTGCTGACCACGCATTGTACCAAATGCACCACCTGTTGTAACATCAATATTTATTGAGTTGGTAGTAGCATCAAACTTAAACCATACATTATTATCCGTTCCACCGCTCCAGCAGCTTCCGGCACTTTGATCGGGAGTAGCATAAGTATTGTCATATGCAGCATTTGCAGATGACCAGTTGCTTAGATCGGTCAACTCAATGGCCCCGGGTTTATAATCATAATCGATCTGGTTGCTGATACAGATTGAAAAGGTACCATGAGTCCGACGGTCATCAACTGTAATATAATAGGTATTTCCTATTGTCAGCGTATCGATACTTAACGGTAAAGTGCCAGCATACCAGTCTGCTGCATTGGCACATTTTACCAAATCACCTGCTTCATTCCATACTGCGATCTGCTGACCACGCATAGTTCCGTTGCTACCTCCGGTAAATACTTCAAAGGTAAGATAGGCAGTTGTTGCTGTAAATTCGAACCACACATTATTACCAACTCCTCCAGACCAGCATCCGGGATCATCACCATCTGCAGTGGCATAAGTATTGTTGTAATTCGCAATGGCTGAACACCATGAGCTAATATGGGGCAAGATTTTGGCTCCTCCCTGGTAATCATATCCGGCTTTATTGTTTATACATAAAGTAAAAGTACCATGAGTACGTCTGTCATCTACAGAAATGTAATATGTATTTCCGGGAGTCAGTGTATCGGATGTGAGAGTGAGTGTTCCGGCAAACCAATCGACTGAATTAGCACAATTTACTTCACCTCCGGCTTCATTCCACAAAGCAATTTGTTGCCCTCGCATAGTGCCATAGGTTCCTCCGGTTTTTACATCAATTTGGATTTTTCCGGAAATAGCAACAAATTTAAACCAGACATTGTTATTGGTACCACCTGACCAGCAGCTCCCAGCATCTTCATCAGGGGTTGCATAAGTATTATCATATACTGCATCAGCCGAGCACCAATAATCCAGATCAATCAATTGTTCCGCTCCACTCTTAAAATCAAATGGTACTTTATTGTTTAGTTCCATTGTAAATGTTCCATGTGTCCTACGGTCATCTATAGAGATCCAATAGTACTTACCTACAGAGAGGGTGTCAATACTGAGTGTGAGTGTTCCTGAATACCAATCTGCGGCATTCATACATCCCACCTGGTCATTATTTTCATTCCATAAGGCAATCTGCTGCCCCCTCATGGTACCTTTAGAACCTCCTGTTATAATACTAATGGCAATATTTGGTGTCTCTGCTTCAAATTTAAACCAGACATTATTTCCAACACCTCCACTCCAACATGATGGTGTGCCTTCATCGGGTGTCATATATTCATTTGTATACTCTGCATCTGCTGACGACCAGTTTTCGACATCGATTAAATAGATGGCTCCAATTTTATAATCGTAGTCAACATTATTATCAACTGCTAATGTGAAGGTTCCGTTTGTTCTTCTGTCATCGACAGAAATCCAGTAGGTATGCCCTGTAGTTAAGGTATCTGTCTGAAGTGAGAGTGTTCCTGCAAACCAGTCCGCGGCATTCATACATCCTACTAAATCATCATTCTCATTCCACAATGCAATTTGTTGGCCCCGCATAGTGCCATAAGTACCGCCGGTCATTACATCAATTTTTATTACATCACTTTCAGCAACAAATTCGAACCATACATTATTTCCAATGCCGCCACTCCAGCAGGAAGGGATGTTGCCATCTGCTGTCATATAAGCATTTGAATATTCTGCATCGGCAGATTGATATCCATCAACATCAGCCAACACCACTGCACCTGCCTGGTAATCATAACTAATAGAATTATCAACACAAATCTTAAACGTTCCATGTGTTCGTCTGTCGTCGACAGAAATATAATAGGTATTCCCAATTGTGAGGCTATCAATACTTAATGACATAACTCCTGCATACCAGTCTGCAGCATTCACACATTTCACCTCAACGCCGGCTTCATTCCAGAGTGCAATTTGCTGACCTCTCAAACTACCTGCTGTACCGCCGGTTTCTACTTCAATATAAACACCATTTGATATCGCATCGAATTTGAACCAGACATTATTATCAGAACCACCACTCCAGCAACTTCCTGCACTTTCATCAGCTGTTGCATAGGTATTTATATATGCAGCATCGGCAGAACAATAATTATTAATGTCAGTGAATTCAATGGCTCCTGATTTGTAATCGAAAGTAGGAGTATCATCAATGCATAATGTAAATGATCCGTGTGTTCGTCTGTCATCCACAGAGATCCAGTAAATATTGCCAATTGTTAAAGTATCGATACTAAGTGGCAAGATTCCTGTATACCAATCTGCCCCATTTATACATTTCACCAAAACGCCGGATTCATTCCATAAGGCGATTTGTTGTCCGCGCATTGTTCCATTTGTTCCTCCTGTTGTGACTTCAAGACTTATTGCATTGGTAGTAGCAACAAATTTAAACCATACATTATTTCCTGTTCCTCCACTCCAACACGCGGGAGAGGTGCCATCAGCAGATGCTCCTGAATTGGTGTACCGGGCATCAGAAGAACACCAGGCACTTAAGTCTGTTAGCCATACTGCTCCTGCTTGTTGATCATAGTCGCGAACATCAACGTACTGTGTATCTGAATTCACACAAGAATTTGCATCTGTATAGGAATATATAATCTCATGCGTTCCCAGGCCTGCAGTAGCAGGATTAAACTGATCGGCTGTAATTCCATTTCCGGAAAAAGTACCGCCAACAGGACTACCTATTAATGTTAAGGCCGGATCGGATAACTGTACCACAGAATCAAGACCTGAAAAACTTACTACTGGCAATGCATTTAAAGTTATATTCAGTGAAATAGTATCTCCTAATGTACAGGTATTATCTTCTACAACTTTCACGCTTGCACTGCCTGCCACATTACCCCAGTCAACTGTAATACTGTTTGAGTTAGTGCCGCTGGCTTGTGTTCCTCCTGCAATAATCCAATCATATGCAGAGCCCGGTGTATTTGTTACCGAATAGGCAATTCCTGAAGAATTCACACATTCAGTGTTTGATCCGGTTATGGAAGATGTCGTTGGTATCTGACAACAGCTAATGGAGGCTTCCCATCCATCGTTTTCAAGACTTCCATTGGATGTGAATTGAAATGTCAATGCTGAATCGGATGATTCAATGGTAAATGTTAGTCCAGTGCCTGTATACACTCTCAGCAAAGTGGATAAGGTATCCATTCCATCAAAGATCTTCAGGGTATCGCCACCCTCACTTCTGAGATTTAATACCGTAAAATCAAATATTATTCGCTCACCGGTAGATGCATGAAAGGTGGTTGTGAATTTTTCGTCACTGCTATATTGGCTAATATTGGAACCACTATCATAAAAATCACCGCTGCAGGTTTTCGTTGTGTCTCCATTAATGGCACTTATAAGATAAGTTTGACCAAGAATTATGTTCGGAATTGCACTGTAAAAACTAAACAATGCAATAATTAAGAATCTTGCCGTATTTTTCAAAATCAAATACTTTACCTGTCAGTATTGGTCATCAATAATAATACTTAATTTACGAATATTAATTAATTTGGATACAAAGAATCCAGAGAAAGTTTTATTATGATGTTGAATTGACAACTTCTTATGACTAAAATTTATCAGTCAGGACACAGGATAAAAATTATTAATTCTTATCCAGTTTTCAAATCTTATTGCGGTATTATTTTTAGTATCCTTTCTGCAATTGTTATGATAATATGTAAGGATATTTAATGCTGATTATTGATGAGTTAAATGGAGAGAATCAAGGATTATCTGCTTTATTAATAGTTATTAGATAACTCATTCACCTTGTTGCAGGATGTATGCCTGGACATATATATCCCTTTTATTCACGAAGATTTTTCCCGGGTTTTTTGTTATGATAAAAGTCAGGCTCTGTCTTCATCTTGTACTCTTTTACTCTCCAACAATTATTTCGGTTAGTTTTTTTCATTGTTTAATTGAAATAGTAAAATTTTCCGTAACTTAAATTTAAAATTCACGTTGTAATATGTGATGGTTTATGCAAATAAGTATTTGTGTACATAATATCTCCGGAAGGCAGTATGCAATATTTATACTGCTTTTTATTAATCCCTGGACAACCGTCACAGCTCAAACAACCAAATCAATAGGATTTTATTATAGTTCATGCTGAAATAAAATGAATAGATAACTTGTATTCCAACCTACAGTTAGTAATAATTTGGATTATGAAAAAAAGACATTTCTGTATTTACTATTTATCCTTGTTTATTTCTCGGATAGTTTTTCGCAGCATGTATCCTATGATAATTATTCCGGAGATTGGGAAGATGCCTCAACATGGAGTGCTGGTGGAGTGCCGGTGCTTACGGCAAATACTACCGTAGATATTTATGGAAGCGTAGCTAGAAATTCTGATTTATCTGTTCCAAAGGATTTTACCTTAGACGTTTACGATACTTTAATTATTTATGGCGATTTTACATTAGCAAAAGATGGATACTTAAATGTTCATCCTGGTGCTTTTCTTATTGTATATGGAAATTTAACTTCAGCCAAAGATATTGAAGTTGACTTATCCAGTTATTTGGTTGTTCTTGGAGACCTCACTTTGGCAAAAGATGCGGCAATTACTACTCCAGCGGGTGATACGCTTTTATATGTAACTGGTACTGTTGATTGTACCGGGGGAACTTGCAGTGGAACAGATATTGGCGATGAAGATGATATTTTAAATAATCCTGATTTATCTGATATAATTGAAGCTACATCATCAAAGATAATTCCTTTAACTCCGACCTTTTGTGCCGGAGGAGGATCTGTTGTTTTAAGCATAAGAAATGACGGAGATGCGGGGACTTATCAATGGTTTATTGACGGTGTTGGACAAGGACTTGGTAGTGATGTAACATTTATTGCAACTACTGCTGGTTCTTATGATGTTGAATTTGATATTGGAGGTATTACTCAAAATCCTGATGCTGTTACTGTTTCATCGAGTGGAACTGCAAGTCATTCATTATCAGCGACTATTACTGATGAGTCAGGAGTTGGAGCTGGCGATGGGGCAATTGATCTTACTGTTACTGGAGGTATTTCTCCGAGTTATGAATGGAGTAATAGTGCTACTACAGAAGATATCACAGGTCTTTCGGCAGGAGATTATACAGTTACAGTTACTGATGGCGGATGTGATGTAATTGATACCTATTCTGTTTCAGCGGGATGCACTGCTCCTACCATTACAGGAACAACTCCTGCTTCTCGTTGTGGAACGGGAACTGTAGGTTTATCAGCAACAGCTTCAGCAGGTACAATAGACTGGTATAATGTGGCAACAGGGGGTTCATCGCTGGGTACAGGTACAACATTTACAACGCCTTCCATTTCCTCAACTACTAGTTATTGGGTAGATGCAACCGATGCAGGTTGTACAACAGCTTCCAGGACAGAAATAATTGCTACCGTAATTGTTTCACCGGTTGTTGATGATATAGCGGATCCGACAATATGTGAAAACTATACTCTGCCTGTAATAACCGGGACAAACTTAACCGGAAATGAAGCTTATTATACAGCAACAGGTGGCACCGGGACACAATACAATTCGGGAGATGCAATAATTTCATCCACAACCTTATACATTTACGATATCAATGGCAGTTGCAGCAGTGAAGAAAGTACGACCATTTTAATCCAGCCGACCCCGGTTACCGGGCCTGCTCATCATATCAGTAGTTCGCATATGGATTAATCCAAAGCTTGCAAGATACCCAGACCTTTTCCAGAGTATTATTTTTTGTTGATAATTCAATATTACTCACTAATCAAATATATCTTAACTTTTGCCACTGAAATGTACTTATGCACTAACTAATTGTAACCCAGTTGTGTTGTTTTCGTTTAAATATAATTACTTAAGGTGCACTTTTTCTTGAGTCAGAGAGACTCAAAAATTTCGATCTATGATAAAACTTGCAAGTATACTTACTATTCTATTTTCTTTTTTGGTTTTCCCAATTACGATTTTCGCACAACCTTCCGGATTTATTGATGATACAGATGTTGCTTTATGGCTGGTTGCAGATTCGAATGCACTCAATACAATTGGAAATCCTGCAGCAAATGGTGAAGAAGTTGGTACCTGGACTGAGGTTGGCTTGAATGGATTCCAGGCAGTTCGTGTTTCAAACGGACCAATTTACAGACCAAATGGAGGAGCAGATTTTAATAATCATGCTGTTATTGAATTTGATAACACGCAACGCTACCTTTCAGTTGCTGATGATGATGAACTTGATGGAGGTCATAGTGGTTTATCAGCTTTTGTAGTTTTTAAGAGAGGGACTACCCAAACACGCTGCTTGTTTATGAAACGAACAGCAATCGGTTCTGAAATTTCTTATGGGGTTTTTTATAATGATGCCGCCTATAATTTATATGGCTATCTGGATGGCAATACAGTGGGAGGAGTATCAGCAATTGGAGCTGCCGGATCACATGTTGGCTCTTATGTCTTTGATGGATCTTTAATTGCATCTAACAGATTGCAGTTAACACTCGATGGAGGTGCAACAGATAATCAAAGTGTAACAAACACTACCATATCAAATTATGCTAATAATTTATTGATTGGATTATTCAATCCCGGTGACACAAGATATCTGGATGGAGATCAGATTGCAGAATTACTGATTGTAAAGAAAGCCTTAAACAATGCTCAAAGAGAAATTACCGAAAATTATTTTTCAGCGAAATACGGATCAACAATTTCAAACGATTATTATACTGGAAATGATGCATCCTACATCGTTGGGTTTTCAGGAATTGGAAATGAAGCAGATGCATCTTACAGTTCTTCCTCATCGGAAGGTCTAGTAGTAGATGCTATTTCTGGTTTTGATGTAGGAGAATATATAGTTTTTGCACACGATGGAACGGTAAATTCTGTTGTAACTGCTGATGTTACTGGCGGAGTTGAAGCCAGATGGGGAAGAGACTGGTATGTAGAAAAAACCGGAACATTAAATTCACGAATAGCTTTTGACCTTAGCGATGGTATCAATGGAAAGTATCCTCAAAATATCAGCAATTATCGACTATTGTATAGAAACACAACTTCAGGGAATTATTCTGAAGCTACTGTTACGGGTCAGGGAGTGGCCAATGCCGATCAGATCTATTTTGATGTCAATGATGTGAATTTACTGGATGGTTACTATACCCTTGGATCTATTGATACTGCAGCCAGTTCTTTAATTGGTGAAGATGGCAGATCATGGTATACTTTAATTAGTGGTGACTGGGCCGATACAATTGTATGGACCCTTGATCCTTCTGGTACCCAGTGGGTGAATCCTGATGGTTATACTCCCACTACCTCACCAACGGCATTGTCTGATAAGGTGTTTATACTTTCTGGTCGCACAGTAACAATCCAGACGGGGAATAATAACAAACAAAATGCACAGCTTACTGTTGATGGGCGTCTTGATTTAACAACTACAACAGGTCATGATTTTGGAGAAATTCTTGGAGAGGGTAGAATATTTCTGGCAGCAGATAATTTTCCGGCAGGAGATCCGACTCATTTTGTAACGCCCGGGCAGGGAGAAGGTACTGTTGTGTATTATGGAGGATCATACAATTTGGCAACTGCAAGAACATTTTACGATGTTGAGATTGCACTTGATAATCCTGCGAACATACTTACTCTACTTAACGATTATACAATAAATGGGAACCTGACAATTGAAGATGGAGTATTGCAGATCAATGATAATGCCTCTACAACAGGCTTGAATATTTTTGTTGGTGAAACGTGGCGAGTGGAATCTAACGGGCAGGTTTCAACTGGTACGGGAAATGCTGCACATACAGCAACTATTAATGGTGATTTCAAAAACTATGGAACCTCAAGTTTTACAAACCGTGTAGCAGCTGATTATAACAATGTTGCAAATGATGGTTTGGTGCATATAGTATTTAATAATGCCTCAGCAAATCAGGCAATTCAATGTTATGGAGTTACAAACTTCTATCGTATTGAGATAGATAAAGGAATAGACGATACCTATATACTTTCTATAGAAGCAACCAATTCATCTTACTTCAATTTATTTGGTCCGGCAAATTATGGACATGGATCAGTAGCTCAACTCGCAACGAATGACAATGCTCTAGGCCTTTTGAGAGGTACTGTAAAAATTGGGACAAACGTAAATATTCCAATGCTGAACAATACCGGAAATTACAATATTTCTGAAGCTGCGCGTATATGGGTTAACGGAGGATATGTCGCTAAAACTGCAGGTACTGCAATTGTACCTTATGGTACTGCACAGGTTTCAGCCGGAACTTTTGAAGCTCTAGTTGGTAGTGGATTCACTACTCGTGACAATGGTAAAATTTTCGTAGAGGGAGGTACTTTAAATACATGGCAAATCAGAACTTCTGTGCTCGGTCCGACAAATGTGGGTGGTTATGTTCAGAGTGGAGGTACAGTAAACCTCGTAGATGGAAATTCAGATGCAGATTATTATAAATTTTGTCTTACTTATCCTGGAAATGTATTTCATATGACAGGTGGTACATTGCATTTGCATGAATCTTATGGAAAGGGTGGTATTTTTATTAATTCTGATCCTGAGAAAATTAATGTATCCGGGGGTACTGTTATTTGTGATATTGGTTCAGCAGAAGATTTTATTATTACTTCTCGTGCTCCTTTCTACAATGTAACATTAAGAAATCCTCTAGCAAATGGAAGAGTTCATCTTCTTGATGAAGGAGTTGATGTTGGAGCAACAGATGAATACCTTGCCGCTCAGCCACTGGAGGTACTTAATAACCTTACAATTGAAACAAATTCCGTACTTGATCATAATGGAATTGATGTATCTGTCGGAGGTAACTTTATAATACAGGCTTCAGCTGATTATGTATGGGATAACACAAAAAGAAATACGACAACCATTAATGGTTTAGGGAATAGCCTTCTAGCTTTTTATAATCGTACCGGCGGAGCTAATGATGAACAGCGTTTCTGGCGATTTGTTATAGATAAACCTTCTTCAGCAACAGTTTCGTTGGCATCAGGGAAAGCAAACCTGAATGGGAATAACAATAATCTATTGAGAATAGATGGTACGGCTTTTATAATCAATGGAGGTACCCTTGACAACGGGCAACATAGTGTGAGATTTTTTACAGATTCTGTAATAAATTATGGTGTTTGTGGAGTGTATGTTCCTGCAAATGCTACACCCGATGTTACAGCAAATGGAAATAATGACCTTATAAAATTTCGACCGGATGATTTTGTGTTATTGACATCAGGCAGTTCACAATTTGGTAATGTTCGTCTTAATTCTGGCGATAGAATAGCAACATTGAATAGTGATGTCTACATACAAAGAATAGAATGGCGCCATGGAAGAATTGATTTGGGAACTCATAATCTCAGACTCGATGAATTGTATGTAAATCTTAATGCAGCTGAAACCATTGGTGGGTTACCAAGTGTTGAAGACATGTTCATTACTGCCGGTAATGCTTCTGATGGCGGATTAACCATTTACATACCTGATGATGGAACTGATCCTACCGAAGGAGATACCAATTTTGAATTTCCTTTAGGAATCGGAACAGATGGAGTCGATTTTACTTCAGGTGGAAATTCAAAATATACACCTGCTCTTTTGTCCATTAGCGGAGTAGTTGATGATGGATATGTTACCATCAATCCCGTTGATGCTATACTTCCAACAGTAAATCAAACAGCTAATTCATTGTCTTATTATTGGAGGGTAAGGTACAGTGACTTCACAACACTACCAACGGTCTCCTATACATTCGACTATTACGATGATGATCTGGACGGTGCTAATGAAGCTCAATTTCGTCCCGGCAAGGTGCTTGATGATAATCCCTACACAAGATCAACTGAGAGTACAGCTAATATTGATCGTACAAACAATATTTTAACATTTGATAATAGTGGAGGCGGTGGATTCACTCTTGAAAACGCTAACTATACAGCAGGGCAAAACAATGCCTTTGTTGGAAATGTATCCATTTTTTATACAAGGGATCATGGCGTTTCCTATGGAATTACTGCAAGGGAACCACGATGGACTGACAGGTTTACCTGGACAAGAGATGATATTTTAAATTCTTCCTATAGCCCACATGATAGTCGTCAACCAGCTCCTAATAACGGACCCAATTCATATCCTCAGGCTGGTGATGTTGTGGTTATTGGCTGGATTCCATGGGATGATGTAAATAAGGACGGTATCCCAAATAATGGCACAGGTGATGCGGGAGATGTAACTGATATGAGAGGGCAACCTCATGGTGTTTGGATTGATAACAGTACTGAGACTTGTGCTGAGGTTAACTTTACTCAAATGACTGATGTTGGAGGCAATCCTGTTGCAAGAGTGTATCGTTCAAACTTCCAGTTCAGACCAACACTATGTATTAACTGGACTGCTGGTAATCTGGCTACAGGACTGGTAAGAGGAGAAGGAATGTTTTGGAACAGACGTTCCGACCCTGATTTTTCTCTCATGGATTTTGGAGAATTTGCTGCTGAGGATTCAGCCTATGTAGTTTATGAAGTATGGGATAATAATGATGTTTTGGTTAATACACCAACTGAGTTTCCTAATCTTATGGTAGCAACTGATGGCTGGGGTAATAACGATCGTAATTTTACTTTTGAAGAAGATATAATTACAAATGGTAATTTTGAGATCCTTGGAGATGCAAATGTTGTACTCGACAACGACGCTACAGGAGATATTACCATTGGTCGTGATCTTATTATGTTTGAGTTCCAGGGCAGTGAAGGAGGAGCTAGTGGAGGAGGTGCTGAGCTGTTATTTCAAAATAATGGAACAGGAAGAACTGTTATTATTAATGGTAACATTGATAATCAAAGTTCCGGAACAAACAGTGGTGGAGGTAATGGTGGTATTATCCAGGTTGATAATCCGAATGTTCCGGCAACAGACCATACTATGTATCTATATGGTAACTACTCACAGGATTGTGCTGCAGCAGGTAATGATGGTATGATATTGTATACAGCAGATGATGAAGATCGAGTTACTTTACATCTGGAAGGTGACCAGAATATGACCTTTACCAACATTTCCGGAGATGTGCCGGCTTTGTATAGACTTATAATGAATAAAGGCTCTGATCAGACAACTACAGCTACTATACCTATAGAAGTTACACTTGGTGGTCCTACAGATGTTGCAAATAAAGCACTTGTTCTTTGTAATGGGACGCTTATTATTAATCATCCGGCAATAGATTTTACTCTTTCTTCAGGATATAGCGATTTTTTAATTCCCGGTACATCTGCCCTTGTCATGCAACAAGGAAATGTTGAGGTTACAGGAACAGATATTGGTTTGTTATTGGATGGTCGTCTTCAAATTGATGGAGGAACTGTTGATCTGGGAACTACTATAGGAAATGGCAACAATTATATAGAATACTCTTCAACGGGAATAGCAGAATTAATTGTAAATGGAGGACAACTTACCGTTGGCTCTCAAATAAGAAGAGGATTAACCTCTGATGTTGGGATATTAAGTTATACTCAAACAGGAGGTGCTGTTATAGTTGGAAAGGATTATGTTCCTGAGAGTAACCGGGGTGTTTTTGAAATTATTGGTGCGGGTAGTTCTTTTATGCATTCCGGAGGTAGCCTTTCTCTTATACAACAACAAACAAATCCAACAAAGGCATCCTTGTATCTCGATCCTGAAATTTATTCCTTATCGCCTGGGACTACAATTGATCTTGGTGGAGCTTTAACTCCTGGTGGACAGGAATTTGGTATCTACTCATCTATTCCACTTCAAAATTTGCGATTGAACAATACAGGAGGTAATGCTCCTTCGGCAACGATGTGGGTTGTGCCATTGATACTGGAGGAAGACCTGACTATTGACAATACTACTTCTTTTGATGCAAACGGACTTGATCTGAATATCAGGGGCGATATGTTAAACAATGGTACATTCATTCCTTCAGGAAACACAACAAGCTTTGATGGTTCAGGAATACAACTGATTACTGGTAATACTGATTTTTATAATCTGATCAAAGAAGGTACAAACAGACTCGATCTTAATGCCGGCAATACTGATCTTCAGGTTCAGAATATATTGGACCTTCAGGGAGGGATTTTTGCTGACAATGACAATGATGTCATCGTAGACGGAGATTGTAACAACGACGCAAGCCATCTCTACGGAGGTACCGGAAGAGGAATTGAGCTTAACGGAACACTTCAGCAGGTACTTACAGGAAATGGAACATTTGGAAAGCTTGCTATAAATAATATCAATGGTGCTACAATGCCAATTGGAAATAATTTAAGTATTGCTGATGTTCTTAGGTTAGAAAGTGGAGTATTCGATATTGGTAGCAACCTGATCAGTCTTGAAGTAAATGCTGTGATTGAAAGTGGTTCACCATTTTCAGCTACAAACATGATTCAGACCAATTTATCGTTTACTGACAATGGAGTTAGAAAAACTTACCCTGCAGGTGCAAGTAATTTTACTTATCCAATGGGATCGGCAGGGAAATATACTCCTGTAAACTTTATTATTTCTGCAAATGGACATAGTACAGGTAGTATAACAGTAAAGCCCGCCAACGAAATGCATCCCAGTATAATT
>CAYWBC010000043.1:0-35012 GCA_964456285.1 uncultured Bacteroidales bacterium | reverse complement strand
CCTTTCGGGTTCCCTGTTGTTCCGGATGTATAGATCAGAGTTGCCAGGTCATCAGGTTTGATGCTTTTCTTAATTTTTTCCAGTTCATCCTTCAATTCATTTTCCTTCAATTTGCCATCTTCGAGTATATCTTTCCAGTTCTTTGTATCAGGAATATCATTGATAGTATAAATCATAATCTCTGAATTCACTTTCCTGGCTGGTGGTTCCAGTTTTTGAAGCAGACTCTTATCCGATACAAAAAGCATTTTTGGCCCTGCATGCTCTAAAATGAATTCGTAATCAGCTTCACTTAGAGTAGGATAAATGGGTACATGTATCAAACCTGCCTGATTGAGTGCCATGTCTAAATAGTTCCATTCAGGTCGATTATTGGAAACAGTTGCTACTCTGTCACCTTTTTTAAGTCCCAGGGCAATAAGCCCATAACTCAACTGGTGAGCAGTAATATAATATTCTCTTACAGAGTGCTTAATCCAGATACCATTTTCCTTATTTACCAATGCATCAGGTTTGTCAGGAAAATTCTCGTAGCAGTTTTGCAGGATGTCAAAAATTCGCGTTAATTCCATAATTCCAGAGTTTTAGCGGCGACCACAATTTACATATTTTTTATAACTCAAAGCCCAAATTACAAAGATTCTTCCTTATACAAATCTCTGATCTGACGTCCATATTTTTGTATAATAATGTTTCTCCTTAATTTCTGTGTGACAGAAATTTCGCCAGTCTCTGGCGTCCAAAAATCTGCAACCAGTAAATGCTTCTTTATCTGCTCAGTTTTACCCAGCTTTTTATTTACTTTCTTTATCTCACCAGCAATTGTTTTTATGACTGACGGTTTTCTTATTAATTTTTCATTCGAGCCTTTAAAATTTTTCAAGATTTTTTTTCTTAAAACATAAAAATTAGGAGAAACTATTGCAGCAGCATAGTGTTTCCCTTCGCCAATAATTACAATATGATCAATAAAAGGACAATCAAGAAAACGATTTTCAATTGCCTGTGGAACAATGTACTTACCATAAGAAGTTTTAAACATTTCTTTCTTACGGCCTGTAATCTTTAAAAAGCCATTATCAACAAATTGCCCAAGATCTCCTGTATGTAAATATCCTTTTTCAATGGTTTTTTGTGTCAATTCAGGATTCTTATAATATCCCTTCATTATGTTTGGCCCTTTAACAAGAATTTCACCATCGTTGGCAATCTTGACCTTAACCTTCTTAATAAGCGGACCCACAGTACCGATTTTTACATTTTGATTTTTTGGAAAATTCAATGCTACAAGCGGGGAACACTCTGTAAGTCCATAACCCTGAAATACTGGCACTCCGGCTGCCCAAAAAAAACGTTCTATCCTTTCAGGTACTGGCGCCCCTCCTAAACCGATATACTTAATTTTACCACCCAGTAAGGATCTGACTGATCTGAACAATACCGTATCAGCTATCATATGTCGGAGTCGGTAATATTTCCCTTGTTTTCGAGAAAGTTTGTATTTGCAGCCAAAGTTTACACACCATTTTATCAATTTTCTTTTCAGGAAAAGGGATTCATTCGCTCTTGAAAGTAGTCCTTTTACTATTTTTTCCAGTACACGTGGCACAACAGTAATTCCGTCGGGCCTTATTTCCTGCATATTGTTTAAAATAGACTTTAGGTTTTCAGCATAAAATATGGATGTTCCTTTAAATAAAAACTGGTAAACGGCAGTGCGCTCATAAATATGACAAAGTGGTAAAAAACTAAGTACTTTATGCCTTTTATCAAGAGGATGCAGATCAGCTGCAGCCAAGAGATTAGAACACAAATTATTATGAGTAAGCATTACTCCCTTTGGGAAACCTGTTGTTCCTGAAGTATAAATAATTGTACAAACATCATCAGGTTGGATATTATTTTTTAATGTGTCAAGTCGTTGTCTGTTTTCATCTGTATTGTCATTTATTTCAATAAAATCAGAAAAACATTCAACATTAGGAAGCTTTTCAATAGATACAATTGTATCCAATTGAGGTAACTCACGAATTAATCCCGAAATTTTATTGTAAACTACCTGATCTGAAACAAATATTGTTCGTACCTCAGCCTGATTTAAAATAAAAACATAATCGCTATCACTAATTGTTGGATAAACAGGTACATGAATAGCTCCTATCTGAGAGACAGCCATGTCTATTATATTCCATTCAAAAGAATTATTGGAAAAAATACTGGCAATATTTTCATCTTTTTTTACACCTAAGGCTAATAATGCCAAAGAAAGTTGATCAACAAGTTTCCTGAATTCATTTGTAGTTAAGGATTCCCATTTTTTAGACTTCTTCGTATATAATATTTCTTTTCTGGGATATTTCTCGTTACAATAATCTACAATATCGAAAGTCCGGGTTACCTTCATTTTTCAGGATATAATATCAAAAACAAGATAATAATTGTAACCGAACAAAAAACACTTCCAAATGAAAATTATTTCTTTATGAGTCTTCGTGTACCTCTTTGCAACAGCAATTCTATGCAATTTCGCAAAGTCATACAGAGCGTTGGAAGTTAGATGGTATCCCTAAATACTTTTTACTATGTCTTCTGCCTTTTCAAGTGCATTTGCAATACCATTGGTATCTGGTCCGCCTGCAGTCGCATAAAATGCTTGACCTCCACCACCACCTTTAATTTCCTTAGCTAATTCCTTTACTATTTTTCCGGCATGCAGATTTTTCTCCTTTACCAGATTATCGGAAATCATAACTGCCAAATGTGCTTTTTTATGAATTTCTGCACCAAGCACAAGAAAAAGATTATCAATCTCTCCTCTCATCTGGAATGCAAGATCTTTAACAACGGCAGCTGAATCAGTAGATATTTTTTGAGAAATAAAATTTACACCTGAAAGGTCAATTGTCTTGTTTTTAAGATTATTCTTTATGCGTTTAACCTCATGTTTACTGTATTCTTCAACTTTCTTTCTCAGCTCAGTATTTTGATCGGCAATAGAAGCCACAGTCTGTTTGAGATCATTCGGAGCATCAAGAATTGTTGTAATGTCCTTTAAAATTCCGATCAAATCGTTTATGTAGTTTTCAGCATTTTTGGCTGTATAGGCCTGAATACGTCTGACACCTGCTGCAATTGAGTTTTCTGAGACAATTTTAAATATCCCTATTTGTCCCGTAGCTGCAACATGCGTTCCTCCACACAGTTCAACAGAATCTCCAAATTTAATAACCCGCACATGATCTCCGTATTTTTCACCAAACAGTGCAACAGCTCCCAGATCACGGGCCATATTCATTGGCATATCTCTGAATTCTTCAAGAGTAAAATTTTCACGTATTTTTTCGTTAACAAGATGCTCAATCTCTGAAAGTTGTTCATCAGAAATTTTCTGAAAGTGTGAAAAATCAAACCGCAGATAATCCGGATGCACCAATGATCCTTTTTGTTCCACATGTTTTCCCAACACATTTCTAAGAGCATAATGCAAGAGATGGGTTGCAGTATGATTGTTTGCTATTGATTGCCTTACTTCCTTATCAACTACAGCCTTAAATAAACCATCTGTTTTTTTTGGCAATTGAGAACTTAAATGAAGACTCAGGTTATTCTCTTTAATAGTATCAAAAATTTTTATCTTTTCGCCATCCTGTTGAATGTATCCCTGGTCACCAACCTGTCCACCACTTTCTCCATAAAATGGAGTTTTATCAAATATGAGATGATAGAAATCTTTGCCTTTTGAATTCACCTTTCGGTATTTCACAAGTTTTACTTCTGTCTGCAGAACTTCATAGCCAACAAATTCCTGTGTGTCAACTGGTAAAAGAACCACCCAGTCACTGGCATCGCTCTCCGATGCTTTACGCGATCTGTCCTTCTGAGCTTTCATCTCAGAATTAAATTCCTCAATATTGACTGTCATTTCATTTTCACGCAAGATAAGCTGAGTCAGATCGAGGGGAAACCCGAAAGTATCGTATAATTCAAAAGCTTTTTTGCCGCTTATTTCAGTTGATTTTGAAGACATAGCTGATAGCATGAGACCTTCCAGTAGTTTTATTCCGGAATCAAGTGTTCGGAGGAATGCTTGTTCTTCATCCAGAATTACATGTTCAATAAGCTCTTTTTGTGCAAGAAGCTCGGGAAATGAATCACCCATAGATTCAACCAACACTCCTGTCAATTTATATATACTTGGCTCTTTTTGTTTTAAAAAGGTATAATTGTACCTGATTGCCCTTCGTAAAATCCTACGTATGACATACCCTGCCTTGCTATTTGTGGGCAATTGACCATCGGCAATAGAAAAGGCTACTGCACGTATATGATCAGCTATTACTCGCATTGCAATATCATATTTATCTTTTTCGCCATAGGGTATTCCGGAATATTCTTCAACCTTATGAATAATAGCCTGGAAAATATCTGTATCGTAATTTGAAGTTTTTCCCTGTATTACCATGCATAAGCGCTCAAATCCCATTCCAGTATCCACATGTTTCTTTGGAAGCTTTTCCAAGGTGCCGTCAGCTTTCCGATTGTACTGTATGAAAACAAGATTCCATATTTCTATTACTAATGGATGTCCCGTATTTACTAATTCAGCACCATCTTTTTCTTTTCTTTCCTTTTCATCTCTCAGATCAATATGAATCTCTGAACAAGGCCCGCAGGGTCCTGATTCGCCCATTTCCCAAAAATTGTCCTTTTTTGAATATCTCAGAATCCTATCTTCCGGAAGATGTTCCTTCCAATATTCAATGGCCTCAACGTCTTCAGTTAAGTTGTCCTTTTTATCGCCCTCAAATACTGTAACATAAAGTTTTTCACTATTAATATTCATTTCTTTTACCAGAAATTCCCATGCCCAACTTATAGCTTCTTTTTTAAAATAATCTCCAAATGACCAGTTCCCCAACATCTCAAACATAGTATGATGGTATGTGTCATGTCCCACTTCCTCCAAATCATTATGTTTACCAGATACCCTAAGACATTTTTGCGTATTGGCTACTCTTTGATTCTTTGCTGTTGCATGTTCCAGGAATATATCCTTAAACTGATTCATGCCTGCATTTGTGAACATCAGGCTTGGGTCATCCTTCACAACCATAGGGGCGGAAGAGATTATTTTATGTTCTTTTGTTTTGAAAAATTCAAAAAATTTCTGACGAACTTGTGTTGAATTCATTTATTTTCTTCTGTTATATTGTGGTATTATCGGCTAATTTATTAACATTAGCAAGAGAAAAGGGTTTGTAAAACTAATTTTTTTCTTATAGATTTGTTGCCACTCGCATCAAATAGTATAAACATCTTAAATATCAATTGATTTCAAAGAAGAAGAGATATAGTTTTGATACGAATAAGTTATCGTATGTAGAAGTTAAACAAAAGACGGGTAAGAAAATTATTTCTTTCCTTCTGAGGTTTGCTTTTATTAATGTTATCGCCATAGCATTTCTTATCCTATTTTATTTATTTGCAAACTCTCCTGAGGCAGTAATTCAAAGCCTTAGAATAAATAAATATAATAGCAGGTATGAACTCCTGAGTTATAAAGTAGACAGTCTCTCATCTGTATTGCACAGCAAGCACTTTTCTGATGATAATATTTACCGTGGAATTCTGGAACTGGATTCATTGCCCGAGAATATCAGAATAGCTGGTAGTGGGGGTCACGATCCTTATAACGTTATTTCTGAAGGTTTTCCAAGTCGTGTATTAATCGCTTTGTCGACAAAAATTGAAAACCTTAATAAACAAATTTCAATTCAGAAAGAATCATATAATGAAATACAAAACATTGCATCTGAAAAAAAGAACAAACTGGAACATTATCCGGCTATAACACCTATAAACTTTACTAAACACATCTGGATCAGCTCATATTTCGGATCAAGAAATGATCCATTTACTTTTCTGAGAAGAACTCATTCTGGGATAGATTTCGTTGGACCCAGAAACACAGAAACTTACAGTACAGCTAAAGGAAATGTAACCTTAGCAAAACATTCACGTAGAGGCTATGGAAACGAGGTTGTAATTGATCATGGATTTGGTTACAGTACCAGATACGCACATTTAAATAAAATTCTGGTTGAAGAAGGGCAAAAAGTTGAACGAGGTGAGTTGATTGGACTGATGGGCAATACTGGAAGATCAACAGGAACACACCTTCATTACGAAGTAAGATTGTATAACAGACCTGTTAACCCTCTATACTTTTTTGCCGAAGATCTTTCACCAGAAGAATTTGAAGAACTAACTAACAAATCAGAGTAATCACATTATGCCAAAGCATAAATATAAGTTTAATCCAGAGTCCCTTAGTTATTCTAAAGTAACGCGCACGGGCAAACAAAAATTTATGACTTTCTTAACATATTTTTTTGCGAGTCTGGTTTTGGCTGTACTTTATGTCCTTGTATTCTCCATATTTTTTGATTCTCCCAAAGAAAAGGGTCTCAAACGCCAAATTAGCGAATTAAAAGTCAACTATCAGATAGTAAATGATGAGTTAGGACGAATAGAAACAATACTTACCGACCTTCAGGAAAGAGATGATAATATATACCGAACAATTTTTGAGGCTGAACCAGTATACTCATCAGTGCGTGAAGCTGGATACGGTGGAACAAATAACTATCGAAATCTTGAAAACCTTGAAAATGCTGAACTTGTTATTGATGTTAAATCAAGACTGGATAAATTGATGCGTAAAGTATACGCACAGTCTACTTCATACGATCAGATTATTGATCTGGCAAAGAACAAAGAAGTAATGTTAGCCTCGGTGCCAGCAATACAGCCTATTTCCAACAGAGATTTAAAGAGAACTGCCAGCGGATGGGGGTATCGTATCCATCCTATTTATAAAATCAGAAAGTTTCACTACGGTATGGATTTTACTGCCCCTACAGGTACGGAAATCTATGCAACAGGCGATGGAGTTATTGAAATTACAGAATCATCAAAAAGAGGTTACGGAAATAAAATTGTTGTTAATCATGGATTTGGGTATAAAACATTGTATGCTCATATGAATAGTTTCAACGTAACCCAGGGGCAAAAAGTAAGAAGAGGAGATGTTATTGGATATGTTGGTAACACAGGATTGTCAACAGCACCGCATCTTCATTATGAAGTATCCCTGAATGGGAAAAAAGTTAATCCCGTTAATTATTACTTTAACGACCTTTCTTCACAAGAGTATGAAAGAATGATAGAAATTTCTATCAAATCAGGACAATCATTCGACTAAATAGCTCTTACTGAAATCTATGAAAATTTCATCCATTATTTTTCTTTGCACACTTATTTTGCAAAGTACATTACCATTGGGTGAAACCAATGATCCGGATAGTCTGAATAACAATTCCCTTGTAAAAAAGGATAAAGTAATTATACCTACATTTTTAGGTAACGAGCAACGAAATTATTATGGGGAAAATCCTCCGGATACTCTTGAAGTGCTTTGGAAACTCTATCTTGGCAAAGGAGAAACTGTTATTTCAAGAAAACTAGGATCAAGAATTTGGGCTGGAGCCGGTTGGACAGGTCAGCCCCTTTTGGTTCAGGAAGATTCTTCTTTGTATCTTATTCAGGGAGCTTATGATCATCATTTAAAAAAAATCAATGCTGAAACGGGAAAGTTGATCTGGCAATATAAATTTGACGATGTTGTTAAAGGCACTGGAACCATCTGGGAAGCTCCTGATACATTTCCTCCGGAGAATCGATTAATTATTTTGCAAGGCAGCAGATTAGGAGTCGGCAACTACCTTGACTCAAAACATATTCCCAGCTATAGAGCTATTTCTTATTATAGTGGTCGCGAGCTTTGGCGCCTGGATGTAAAATGGACTGACAGCTACAGCCGTGATGCTGATGGCAGTGCTCTGATATTAAACGATACTGCATATATCGGACTTGAAAACTCACTTTTTACATTGCTGAATCCTTCTCCCTATAAAGCATCCATTATAAATGGTATGCTGCAGCCTGAAATAATTCAGGAAATCAAGTTGTATACAAAACAAGATGCCATTGCTCATAAAAATAATGTGGTCACAGAATCCTCACCCTGTTTAATAGACAGCATAATATATATTGCTTCGGGCTCTGGTCATATTCACGGATATAATCTGAAACAAAAAAAACTTGTCTGGGACTTCTATATAGGATCTGATATTGATGGATCAGCTATTGTTACACATGATAAGTGTCTGCTTGTAAGTGTTGAAAAACAATACATTGAAGGTCAGGGAGGCGCTTTTAAACTTGATCCTTCCAAAGCACCTGAAAAAGCTGTTGTTTGGTACTTTCCAACCAAGAATATTGATTATGCAAGCTGGGAAGGTGGTTTAATCGGTAGCTGTGCAGTAAATGACCATTACAACGATGGCACCCTTCCTCGCCTGGCAGCATTCTCGGCTATTGATGGATATCTCTATGTAGTACAGCATGATTCTTTGGATGGATCCAAAAGGGTTAAGGGACCAAGAAATGAAAATACTTATTTTACTCCTAAACTTATATTTAAGTATAAAATTGGAAGCTCAATTTCAACACCTCTAATATTTCAGAATAAACTGATAGCAGCTGGCTATGGAGGCATTTACTTATTTGAATACGACAAGGATTTGAACTTTAAATTGATCTCAAAATTTTCGGCAAGCTTTGAAGCAACTCCAATAGTTCATGACGGAAAACTGTATATTGCGTCCCGCAATGGTTATTTTTATTGTTTAGGTAAGAAATTGTAAGATGTTGGTTTATTAGTATTTATTTCATAATTTAGAAATGAATATCTTTGATTAGCGAAAGCATTAAAAAATGCCTTATAAAGAAAAAAAAGTAGAGAAACTTTATTATGCTATTGGTGAAGTAGCTAAAATGTTCAAAGTAAATACTTCCCTAATCCGATTTTGGGAAAAGGAATTTGATATCATCAAACCCCACAAGAATAAAAAGGGAAATCGTTTTTTTACTAAACAGGACATTGATAACTTTCATTTGATCTATTATCTTGTTAAAGAAAAGGGCCTGACCCTGAACGGTGCCAAGAAAAAAATCAAAGAAAACAAAGAGGATACAGCAAATAACTTTGAAGTAATCAAATCACTTACTGAAATAAAGAATCTACTCCTGGAGATAAAGGATAATCTTTAATATTAGTTCCCTGACAATTACGGGAATCTGAAATTCCTCAATATTTATACTTTCACTATTATGAAGATACAAGAGATAATTAAGGCGCTGGAAGAATTGGCCCCTCTTGCTTTACAGGAATCATATGATAATGCCGGCTTAACAGTTGGGGACAGAAATGCAGAAGCGAAAGGCGTTATATGCACAATTGATGTTACTGAAGAAGTAATAAATGAAGCGATTAAGCTGAAATCAAACATGATAGTCTCTCACCACCCAGTAGTATTTAATGAACTAAAATCATTAACAGGCAACACATACAATGAAAGGATTATCATTCAGGCTATTAAGCATGAAATAGCCCTGTATGCCTCGCATACAAATATCGACAATATGATTACCGGAGTGAATCATACAATTTGTGAGAAATTAGGCCTGATCAAATGCAAAATATTGAATCCCCTGGGAGGAAAACTAGTAAAACTTGTTACTTTCGTTCCTCAAAAATATGCTGATAAAGTTAGAAACGCACTCTTTGAAAGTGGTGCAGGGAATATTGGTAATTATGATAGTTGCAGTTTTAACAGCTCGGGCACCGGGACATTTAAAGGAGGTGCTAACACGAACCCCTTTGCAGGTGAAAAAGGAAAATTACAAAACGAAAATGAAATACGAATCGAGACTATTGTTCCTGATCACTTGCTTTCCAGAGTAGTTAATCAACTTCTTCTCGTTCATCCTTATGAAGAAGTTGCTTATGACCTGTATCCTCTGAAGAATAAATATGATCTGGCAGGTTCAGGAATGATTGGCGAATTTGAAAAAGCAATTTCGAAAAAAGAATTCTTTTCATTGCTTAAAAAAACCTTCAATTTACCATTTATTAAATATGCCGGTGCTGATAAGAATAATTATAAAAAAATTGCACTTTGCGGCGGTTCGGGAAGTTTTCTAATAAAGAAAGCAATTCAGTTAAAGGCCGATGCTTTTCTCACAGGAGACATCAAATATCATCAGTTTTTTGATGCTGAAGATAAAATAACCCTCTGCGATATTGGACACTATGAAAGTGAACAATTTACCAAAGAGATTTTTTATAGTTTTCTTACAAAAAAATTCAGTAAATTTGCCGTTCATTTATCACAATCAGTTACAAATCCGATAAAATATCATTTTTAAAATGACCGCAGAGACAAAAAAGAATAAAGAAATTAGTGTTGAAGAAAAACTCAGAGCACTTTTCCAATTGCAAAACCTCAATTCAGACATAGATAAAATTCGGATTCTTAGAGGTGAACTCCCACTAGAGGTTCAGGATTTGGAAGATGAAATTGCCGGATTGGAAACTCGGATTGAGAAATTCAAGGAAGAAGTTAAAAATCTTGAGCATGAGATAACAACTAAGGAAGGCGAAATAACCCAGGCCGAAGCCTTGATCACTAAATATAAAGATCAGCAGAATAACGTAAGGAATAATCGTGAATTTGATTCACTTTCTAAAGAAATCGAATATCAAACACTTGAAATTGAGCTCTGTGGTAAACGTATTCGTGAATTCAAAGTGCAAATTAAAGATAAGAGTGTTGTAATAGATGAGTCGAAAAGTATTCTTGATGAAAGAAACAAAGATCTGGAAGCAAAAAAATCAGAACTTGATGAAATTGTAGCAGACACAAAGAAGGAAGAAGATGGGATACTCAAAAAGGCTACCGTTCTGGAAGCAAAAATTGAAGAGCGTCTGATAACAGCTTACCATAAAATCAGAAAGAATGCACGCAATGGACTAGCTGTAGTTTCTGTTGAGCGTGATTCTTGCGGTGGTTGTTTCAATAAAATTCCTCCTCAAAGGCAATTGGATATTAAATCACATAAAAAAATTATTGTATGTGAATATTGTGGTCGCATTCTTGTTGACGATGCTATTTTGGAGGAAAAAGCTGTTGCAGAAAAATAAATTTATTCCAATAACATTATATTTTGGGTTGGGAATTTCTATTCTTCCAGCCCATTTTTATTTTTATAAAACCCTGATTCCATTCCCTCTGGCAAATGCATACGAGTATCTGTAGCAAATCTTTTTATTCGATAAGTATCGCCAGGAGTTAAGTTGTAAGCGCTTGTGTCAGATTCATACCTGGTAACTGGTAGAACATAGAATGTGGATTTTTCTTCACTATTGTCTTCTCTCCATACCCAGTATGGCAAATACAACAAACTGTCCAGTTTCATTGTATTAGCTATCTTAGAAATGTGCAATTCAGCAACAATACCACCATCTTTGTATTGTGCACGTTGATTTGATACAAAATTACCGAGAGAATATACTACCGGGTAAGTATTTATTGAATCGTCTGGCAAAGCCAGAAATTTGATAGGCTGAACAACATGGGGATGTGAACCTATAATCGCATCTGCACCCATTTCAAATATAAAACTTGCTAATTCCGATTGCTGCGAGTTTTCAATTCTTTCATACTCCTTGCCCCAGTGAATACATACTATAATATAGTCTGATGACGCTAATTTTGCCTTTTCAAGGTCAGCTTTTATTTTGCTTTTGTCAATTCTGTTTACAATATAAGGACTTGGAATTTTTAAGCCGTTTGTACCGTAGGTATAGTTTAATATTGCCAGTCGAATGTTGTTTTTTTCTATTATCAATGGATGAAACTTATCCATCTCAGCTGAATCCCTGTAAGTACCAGCCCTGAGCATTTGCAGACTGTCTAACATATTTAAAGTTCTTTCAAACCCTGACACTCCCCTGTCTAGTGCATGATTATTCGCATTAATAAGAACATCAAATCCTGCAGCTTTGGCTTCAAATAACAATTCATCCGGACTTGAAAATTGCGGATATCCCTTGTAGGGAGGTCCGGCCAGAGTAACTTCCAAATTTCCGATAGCTATATCTGCACTTGAAATGTAATCAGAGATGTACCGGAAAGTAGGTTCATAATTGTACATGCCCGTTGCCTCATCATAAGCTCCAACAATTTGTGAATCATGCCCCATAATATCACCTGCAAATAATAATACTAATTTATTTGTATCAGGCAAAGGCAATGAATCCTGAGGAAGACAAAGCTGAAAAGAAAGAAATGAGAATACTAACAATGACAGGTGCTTCATTTATTAAGATTAACTATTAATAATTTACGCATTAAAACTATGCATATGTGAAAGGAACAAAGATAAAATAATATGAGTTCAATATTATAAGAAAAGTATGCACTGTGTTGGCCCAATAAAGAACTATGACTATCAAGACAGTTAAATTTTGATTGATCAAATGGTCATATAATCCAAAAAATTACTAGAAGGAATTTAACTACTTACCCCAGAGGAAAATTGAATGGAGTATTTAAGGCTAAGAATAACGAAGAATTCCTTACCAGGTCTTTTCAAAAGATTCCTTAGTAAAATTTTTATTGTGAGATATAAAAAAACTATTTTGCTTATTTTTCAATTTAAGAGGATCTCTTTTATTAAATAACTTCGACAATAAGGAAATGGGCAATAAAAAAATAAAATAAACAATGCTTAGCAGTATGTTTGGAACAATAAAACTCAGTAACCAGGCCAGTTTCATCCACAAAAAATCTATCTGTACACTCAGCCATTTAGATATAAGTCCTAATACTCCTATTGTTAATGCTAAAATAATTGACCAATACCAATTGGTTGCCAGATAGACAACTATAAAACCAACAGTAATTATCAGTACTGTTTTAAGAGGATTGTTAGCTTTTCCTTTCACAATATTTATTTTAGAATAAGGTATAGATAAAAGGGGCTATAGCACTTGCGCCACCGAATACAATTAATAAGCCTAATATTACCAAAATGATGATGATGGGTGCCAGCCAAAATTTTTTACGCTCTTTCATAAAAAGCCATAAGTCCTTGAGAAATTCCATTGTTATAGTTTTATTCGCTATAATAACTTTTCTGTAATTGTTCTGCAATTATGCCGGCTGCAAATATACTGCCTTTTGTATTCAAATGTACCATATCGTATATATAGGCACTATCTGCAGGTATTTCTTTTGCCAGGTCAATCAACAATAGATTTTCTTTAGCAGCAATTTCCCTGATCTTCTGATTTAGATTATCGAAGTAGGAGCATAAAGTATCAAAATCAAGGTTTTTTCCCAGCTCAGCTGTCTTCCCTTCGTAAGTTTTTCGTATAAATTCATCCTCAGGGTTTAATCTGCTAAATTGCGTCATTAATACAACCTCTATATCCTGTGATTTTGCCAAATGTATAAACGAGAGCACAGAACGTTCAAACTTTCTCTCAATAATGTTATAAGCAAAAAGATTATTTCTGTATCCTTCCCATTCATCAACAGAGGCTGGACTTTTTGATCAGCTCTCAAAGGTTTTTTTTGCTAATCGTGAAATATTTGGTATTAATAAATTGCCTATCGAACGTATAGAAACAAATAGTCTTTGCTTAAAAGCCGGCTGTTGAATTTTTTCTTCTAAAATCAATGTTCTGTATTGAGGACCAATACTATAGTCGCCTGTTTTCAACAACAGTTGCAAATCATTAATATTATGCATGAATACAACTATTCTTGGAAAAAGCTGAATACCTTTCGCTAAGAGGTTAATGGTTAAGTGAGAACTGCAATTTCCACTTGTTCCACCATTCAATACAGAAAGATTTTCCGATGTGTTGTTGTTATTAATTTTTTCTCCAACTAAGTATGGAAAACGTTTATCTTCTTCAACATACAAACACTTAACTGCACTTCCGCCAAAAAATATAATATCTGCTGAATAAGAAAGGTTTTCATCGTTTTCCCCAATAATAAATCCATCTCTATTAGTTCTTAACCGGTAAGGTTTGGCCATTAAATTTTCAGTTTCTAAAAGGTAGTCATCCGGAGGAGTATAATACACATCCATGTTGGGTGAGTATTCTCTTAATACAACACTTCGCCTAACCTGTATATTACTCTTAACTTTAAAAAAGGGATCAATAAAAGTTAAAAGTAATAGTATAATTAACAGGTTAATAATGGCAATTTTGAAAAACTTGTTGGCTTTATGCAAATATCCATTCACAATTAATCCATTTTAAACTTAATTCTCCATTTCTCCTTGTTTTGCCAATCGGGCTGCTCTGTTTTGCAGTATACAAAATCGTTTACTACCAAATAGTCCATTTCTGTACTCATGAAACAACGATATGCATCAAGGGGAGTGCATACAATTGGCTCACCCCTGATATTAAAGCTGGTGTTCACAACAAGAGCATACCCGGTTTTCTTCTTAAATGAATGAATCAGTTCCCAATATCGGGGATTTGTTTCTTTGTGTACGGTTTGTATTCTAGCTGAAAAATCGAGATGAGTGATAGATTGCACATCGCTTCGCTTTATGTATAATTTTTCCCATAGAGACAAATGGTGGTAATTATCCGGAAGGATATCTCTTCTTTTTTCCAGAACTGGAGCAACAAGGAGCATATATGGAGAAGCGGTATCAAGATCGAAATATTCCTGCATATCTTCAATTAATACAGATGGTGCAAAAGGTCTGAAACCTTCGCGGTATTTTATTTTCAGATTTAATTTTTTCTGCATATCGGGATTTCTGGCATCCGCTAAAATACTTCTGTTTCCCAATGCACGTGGTCCAAACTCCATTCTTCCCTGAAACCATCCTACCACATTACCCTCGGCCAATTTTTCAGCAATAAATTCCCCGAGTTCATTAAACCGTTCAAATTTTTTCGAAACGGCTTTAACCTTTTTATTCATTTGCTCTACTTCTTTTTCTGAGTAATCTGGTCCAAGATAAGTACCTGACATTAGATCGAAATTACCCTCAACTTTCCTTTCATTTCCAAAATACATAAATTCAGCAACAAGCGCTGCACCTATAGAACCACCTGCATCTCCTGCAGCAGGCTGGATAAAAATATTCTTAAAAATGCCTTCTCTAACTATTTTTCCATTAGCAACACAATTCAAGGCTACTCCACCAGCAAGACAAAGGTTCTCGGACCCGGTAATTTTTTTTGCCTCCCTGGCCATTCTCAAAACAATTTCTTCGGTCACCATTTGAATAGCCAAAGCCAGGTTACAATGATATTGCTCAATGTTTGTCTCAGCCTTGCGAACAGGAAAGCCAAATAATGCCAACCACTTCCTGCCTTTTAGCATTCTTAAACCGGTGGCGTAATTAAAATATTTTTGGTTGAGCCATATAGAGCCATCCGATTTAATATCAACCAGGTTTGATTTAATACTATCGATAAATTTTTTTGTTTGTTCTGATTCCGGATTACCATAAGGAGCCAGCCCCATTAATTTATATTCGCCGGAATTAACCGTGAATCCCAGAAAATAAGTAAATGCACTATAAAGAAGCCCTACGGAATGAGGAAAATTGAGCTCTTTTTTTATGCTAATGGTATTTTTCTCCCCCAGGCTTATGGATGCAGTGCTCCATTCACCAACACCATCTATGGTTAAAATAGCCGAAGTTTCGTATGGTGAAGTAAAGAATGCACTGGAAGCGTGTGAAAGATGATGCTCGGGAAACAATAATTTCACTTTCTTCTTGTCAAACAACTCTATTTCTTTTAAACCATCATAAATTAACTTTTTTAGAAATAATTTCTCATCTAACCAAACAGGAATAGCTTTTAAGAATGATCGCAAACCTTTTGGAGCAAAAGCATAGTAAGTTTCTAATAGCCTTTCAAATTTCAGCATGGGTTTATCGTAAAAAACTATTGCGTCCAATTCATCAATACTCAATCCTGTCTCTTCTAAACAGTATTTGATGGCCAGACCAGGGAAATCTGCTGTATGTTTAATTCGGGTAAATCGCTCTTCCTGAGCTGCAGCCAGCACTTTCCCATCAATTGTAATTGCTGCGGCAGAATCATGATAATATGCTGATATTCCTAGAATTTTACTCATCCCTATTTATTAAATTGAAGCAACTATTTAAGTTATTCGAATGGAAACCACACACTTTTGCAAACCATTGTCAAGCTTTGACAATAATATTCTTTCAGCTTCAGGCATGAGTAAATTAAAGTAAATAGCTTCCTTCAAATATTCAAATAGCCAATAAAAAAAGCAGATAATTATTACGGTAAGTAAAAGAATGAACAAAATAAATTGCACCATCAATGATTTTATAATTTAAAACATTAAAAATACAGATTATCTCCTATTGAGCAATGGCAAACCTACTATATTTAGCAGACAGATAAAAACAGACGGTGCAGGATACTTAGCTATACAGAGAATATGGTAGAAATCACTTATACTCTTATTAGCTGATTTGATTTTGGACCTCCGGTCAATCCCTACAAATCTTTTTATTTAGGGAAAAATCCTACTACTGAATAGAAGTTCAATCAACAATTAACCAGGATTTTAATAATACAAAATAGAAACTTTGGGCCAATAATTGACATAGTTCATATTGACATTGCTAATTAATTGTCGTAAATTTTACTTTTGCAATAATACATAAATCCTTGGATTCACTCTACAAAATAAAAAGTATATTAGTCCCGGTTGATTACTCGAAATGCAGCTTTCTTGCAGGCAGATATGCACTTAAAATAGCGCAGAAAGCCAATGCTGATATCAGATTCTTTCATGCCTTTTATTCTCCTGCCTTTGACCTTATCGATTTAACCGGGAACAGAAATACACAAAACAGATTGCGTGAGGATGTAACTCAAAAACTTATGATTGGTGAGACTGAGAATATGAAACAATTTCTTGCCTCTTTGTCTGAATATATTTCAAGCTCAGGCATATCCGATAAGCAAATCAGTTATGAAATAACTCCGGGTCTGGCAAAAGAAAAAATACAGAAAGCAGCATCCGATCTTCAACCTGATTTTGTAATCATGGGAACTAAGGGAGAAGACAAAAAAGAGAACTCAATATTGGGCAGCATTACAGAAATAATAATCAGAAAATTAAATTATCCGGTATTGGTCGTACCGGAAAACTATAAATTTATCGGCCTTGAGAATCTTCAAAAAATAGTTTATATCACTGATTTTGACGAATCTGATTTTTTAAGTATTAAAAAATTAATGGGTTTTACTAATTTGATGGGCATGAATATTTACTGTTTGCATATTGGAAATAAACCAGATAAATGGGAAAGAATTAAAATGGATGGACTGAAAGATTATTTCTTAAAATCTTATAACGAATCGAAAGTTGAGTTTGATATTTTGACTTCAGAGATGAATGTTCTGGATGCCATAAATAGTTACGTCAAAGAGAAAGAAATCAATTTGATTTCCATCACATCAAAAAAAAGGAATGTATTTGATAAAATATTTAAATCCAGTTTAACCAAAAATTTATTCTATCACAGCAATACCCCTCATTTGATATTTCATTCTTAGCGCAATTTATCAGATCCGTGAACAGTAATCAGCAGCAATTAACAAGCATTAGATGGTTATCTGCCAGAACACATAAGCATATATAGCAAATCTTAAAAACCTTGAAAGTGACAGGAGCATAAATCTTTTTAAAGGGTACCGAACTGAGCCAATTAGCATGCTTACACCTGAAAATGGCAGAGGAGTCAGAGCCGCAATAAGTATCAAATACATTCCAAATGTCTGGAGTCTCTGATCAAGTTTTTTTAGAAATCGCCTTTTAAAAAACCTGTAAAACAGCGACTTATTTAGATAATGTCCAATGAAATACCCCAAAATACCAGATGAGTAAGAAATTACTGATAGTAGCCCAATCCATAAAAGATATTCAGATAAGTTTTCATTCCTTAGCGCCCAAATGATAAAAATTTCAGGTGGAATTATCCCAATCAAGATTTCTGAAACCAGAAATATTAGTAAAACGATAGTTGCATTTTCATAAATCGGTTCAAGCCATCTGAAAAAATCTGCACCTAAATATTTCTGAGAAAATAAATAAATTCCCACAAATACTGCAAGCCAAATCAGACCCTTAAGTATATTTCTGGTAACGAAATCTGTTCTGGAATTCATGGCTGATAAATTAGCTTCCAAACTATTAACATGACCTATGCTTCATATTTAGCAAATACCATTGCATAACAGTAAGTAATAATAGTACCGCTACTTAAATCAAAACAGTATTTGCATAAATTTATGAAAAATTCAGCGCTTAGAAAAGATATAAAAAGCTAATGAACTGTAACTATTCCCAATAATCCAGCATGCTATTGCTTTCGAAGTAATGCAACCGTTTGGACAGCAATCCCTTCTTCTCTGCCAACAAATCCAAGTTGTTCTGTAGTAGTGGCTTTTATACTAACAAATTCTATGTTTGTCTGCAGAATCTCAGCAATTTTTACTTTCATTTCTATAATATAATCTTTCAATTTCGGTCGTTGAAGTGAGATTGTTGAATCAATATTCACTACCTGGAAGCCCTTCTTTTCAATCATATCAATCACTCTTTGAAGCAAAATCTTGCTGTCAATGTTTTTAAAATCATCTGAATTATCGGGGAAATGTGTTCCAATGTCGCCCAGGTTTGCCGCGCCAAGCAAAGCATCACATACGGCATGAATCAGAACATCTCCATCAGAATGGGCGACAGGACCTTTTTCGAATGGAATTTCTATTCCTCCAAGAATAAATTTCCGTCCAGCTTCTAATTGATGTACATCATATCCAAAACCAATGCGGAAGTTTTCCATAGTTTTTATTCAAAAGTAAAGCCCAAAGTAAACCGCATTGTATTGGCAAGAGGATTGTTTCTTCCGCCTGTGGCAGGAATAAGATAAGAAAAGTCAAGAGAGAAAATATTGTATTTCAAACCTACACCGGCTGTAAAATACTTACGATTTCCTTTTTTCTCATGCTCATGAAAATATCCTGCTCTGATAGCAAATTGCTTTCTATACCAGTATTCAATTCCAATTGAATACATGATTTCCTGCATCTCTTCCTCAAAACCAGCTGGAGCGTCATAAAATGATTGAACCATCCCCTGGATTGTTCCTACATTATCCTCCTTACCATATTCAACTTCAAGAGTTGAATCATTTCTTTTAGGAGGTGTGGGAACAAGAAGTTTGTTTAAATCCAGTGTAACGCCTAAAGTATTGTACTCGTCAAGATCAACTGAAAACCGTCCTCCCAATCGCAGATTAGTAGGAATAAATTCTTTTCTATCTCCTTCGGAGTATGACATTTTTGCTCCAATATTTGAGATATTCATACCGAAAGCCCATTCAGCATCCTTTTTATCAATGCTAAAGGGTTTTTGGTAATAAATTCCATAATCTGCTGCATAGGATACTCCGGGATTATAAGGTATGTTGTTAAGAGATCCGGTTCCACCGGCAATATCTGAATAGATAAACCTAAATACTAAAGCCATGCTGAAATATTCACCAAATAATCTTGAATATCCCACATCAAGTGCAAATTCATTGGGTCTGCCTGTTCCTGCCGACTCACCATTGCCAGTAGTATACTCAATAGTACCTAAGTTAAAATACCTTAATCCGGCACTTATTGCCTGTTGTTTATCAAACTTATAATATCCTGAGAGGTAAAGCAGATTTAAATCAGTAACTCCAATTCCTTTAAGCCATGGAGTATATGAAAGACCAACTCCCATTCTCTCTTCCATAAACATGTATTTTGCTGCATTCCAGTATTGTGAGCTCAGATCAGCAGAAGTGGCAACGCCGGCATCTCCCATAGCTCCGGAACGGGAATCCGGGGCAATTGTTAAAAATGGAACTGTGGTAAGTATGGCATTAACATCTCCTTGCCTTCCTAATACATCATCATCCTGTGCCTTAGCTGTATAGACTGTAGCAATAGCAATAATCAAAATAAGAGTTCTATTAATCATTCTTTGAAATTTAAAATGTCCGCAAATATAAAAATTAATTATAAAACGATGTAATTACCTTAATATTATAAGTTTCTGAGATATATATGAAGTGCCTCCAGATGTAGTAACACTCAGCCTGTAAGGATATATTCCGGCTCTTAGGTTTGATCCCAAACTCCTTTTCCAGGGCAAAGGAGTAGATACAAAGCCAGATTCATACATCGTTCTTGAAATAGAAGATACCAACCGGCCTGATAAGTCAAAAATTTCTAAGATAACCTGGTGTTCTTCACCAGGGAAATTATGGGTATACTGAAACTCGGTGTAATCAAATGCAGGATTTGGATAATTAAGTACCTTATTTACAATGAGATCGGGAGCAGTAGTTACAACAAAACTTATATCCGCAATCGATGAATTATTAAAAACATCCCAGGCCTTCATTGTAAGGTAATGCTCTCCATCTTCCAATTCAGAAAGTGGATATAAAACCTTGCCAGATCGATAATCATTGGTATCGGAAAGATAATACTCATTCAATACATAAGGTTTGAGATCATCCCAATCTAAAATAGCTGTAAGATCGTGCCCAATACCAATCCCGGTTGTATTGATTCCATTTGTGTCATGCAATTTTGCATACAAATAAGGATTACTATTAGTCATTCCACCATCAACAAACCTTTCATCATTCATAAATAGTTCAATATCAGGTCCATCATAATCCATTTCAACAGTGTTGTCGGTGCCTCCAATGAATATTTCTCTTGTCTCCCCCTTTGCATCTATTGATCCATTTTCAGCATAATAACTGATCTTACCTTGTCCAAGGTTGTATGAAATGTCTTTAGGAACAACAAAACTAAAAGTAAATCTGCCATTATCAACAGTGGCTATTCCTTTGTATATCAAATTTTTTTGTTCCATAAAGGTAACAGGTGTTTTATTATCATTTCCAAGAGTAGTAATCTCAACAGCTTTATCATATACTTGTGGGTATACAACTCCGTTGAAACCACTAATAATAGCGCTATCATCTGTAGCGATATAACCTGAGACAGTAACTTCGCTAAAAGCTTTAATAGTATCCATCTGATTTTCAATAGATATATGATTTATGCTGTCAGTAAGAATTTTATACCTCGGGAATTTTAAGATCATCGCAGGATCACCAAGAAAGACAAAATTTAACTTATTCTTTTGGTCTCCAAGGCTGTTTTTTGCCCTCATTACTATTTCTCCCAATCTTAATGGATTACCCGAATTGTCCAATGAAAACAGCAAATCGGCTATTGGTTTAACCAACGCTTCATTAGAATCAGAATACACAGCTCTTGTAGTTGTGAGTAAAGCTACCCCTCCTCCATCAGGATTCAGGATTACCATTTCCCCTGCTGATGTTTTAGCTATTATATTGTTGCCATCCATTTCAACATCATCAAAACGGCTAAACTCACAGGTTGCAGTTATGAATAGTGGCAAATGATCGATGTTACTCATAGATTCTATGTCTGAAATGCGCAAAACTTTCTCTCCGGTTATACCAGTCTCACTCCCATGACCGAAATAATTAAAAAGCAGCACTCCCTTTTTGAAAAGATTCATCAGTTCTTCTTTGGCATCTGGATAGCTTGGTCCTGTTGCAGCTATAATCTGGGGGTATGCATCCAGGAATATTTTTCGGGTTTCAAACCCGGCATACTTGTTTTCAAACCGGGTTGCCAAATTATCTGACTGTTGCATATGTTCTGTTTGATCAGTGGTCCCACCATCAGATTGATCATCGCCTAAAAAACAGAGGGTTCTGCGCCAGTCTGTCATTTCTGATTCGAAGTAATGCAATATCTTGTTAACAACATCTCTTGCTTCATAGTCATCGCCTTTAATGATTCTAACGGGCAATCGTCCAATTCCAATAACAAGTTTACCTCCAAGTGTACCATTTATCTCTTCTCCTTCATTATCACCAAGTAATCCAAAAAAATCATCTGTTTGATAAGAAGAGGTTGGTTCCAGAGAATTTGCTGATTGATAAGTAAGGATGAAATTTGTATTCCCTTCAACATTCATATGATTGTTGTATGACCCATCACCAAAAAGCAATATGTATTTAAGTCCATCATCACCAGAATTTAACTTGTATTGATGCCTGAAAAAATCTCTAAGGGCTGTTACATCAGGTGTGCCAGATGAAAATTCATTGTAAATCTTTTCAGGAGAAACAATCAAAACACTCAATCCGCTATTCTGACTATGGTACTCTGCAAGTCGATTCGCCTGTTCAAAAAATCCCTCCTTCGCTAAAATGATGTAATTGTATGCCTTAAGTCCATGAAGATCTTGGTTACTTACTTGTCCTACACCTTCAATTGAAGCATTGAACTGAGGTCTGGGATATTCATATGAAATATCTGCAATAACATATTCTCTAAGAGAGTCTGTGTGTGCTTTAAATTCAAGCGTGCTTCCTGTTTGTTGAGCGGCAATTGCAAATACAGAATTGATGTCTGTAACATCCCATACCTGAGCATTCTGAGGTACCTGACTTATTACAAATTTTGCAACGGTATCCTCTCCAATAGAGTGAATGTCTCTAAAAAAGAAAGGATTTTTATTCATACTAAGATTGCAAGGTACATTAATCGTGATATAATCCAGAAATGCCTGATCAGATAAGTTAATTTTCTGGTATTCTACACCTACTTTGATATTTTCATTTGTTGTACTGAAAGAATGAGACAATATTTCATCATAAGCAAATCTGTTTGTACTGGCTGTTGTACTAATCGTTGGAAAAAATTCCGTATCTACTGTCTCATCATTTAAGAGTAGTGATGCACTTCTGTTACTTGTTGATCGGCCTGCAACCTTGGCCTTTATTTTTGCCTGTGAGGAAGAGGAATAATTTGAAAACTGAAAAATTGTATCAACGGGGTATTGTAAAATTTCCTCTGTATACCATATCCTTCCTGAACGAATAAGGTTCTTTGAATTTTTTTCGTAGTAAGCATAGTCGGTATAAGAATTGACAACCAGATCCTCTGATAAGCCAGTATTATTAACAGTTTCGATCTTTGCCCCATAACCATGATCTGTTGTTATAAAGTAGTAGATAGAGCTTGAATAATCATGTAGCTTTTGCATGAAAAAATCATTTGAGGAATTGTAATTCCAGGTAACCGGGCCTTCTGCATAGAATAAAATATAATCACCTTTATTAAATATGCCATCAGAACCTGTATTCATATAGATTGGACACTCCGCAAGATCTGTAGGTCTGTAATCGGAATTGGAAAAGCTCAATTGTCTGCCTCCATAACCAAATATTCTGACATTTTTTAAATTGAAAAATCCCATACTTTCCAAATCACTATAATATAATTTATAAATCCCGGTTTTGCTAACCTTAATTTTATACCAATAACCTGTTGCTAATAAGGAATTCGAAGTCTCCTTAAGGTTCAAATTACTTTTTACTTTATCTACGGATAAAGTATTTGTGTCTTTCTCCAATTGAAACTGAACGAGTCTTTCAAGCAAACCGGTTTCTGGATTGAACTGCAAGGCGCTCAGATTCAGGCTTAAATAAACATCGCTTCTTGATTTGTAAACATTCACCTGCGGAGGATGCGACTCTATGCTTGAGAAAGTTGAAATGTTCTTTAAAAGACTATCAGGAACAGGTTCAAACTTTTCATTTGAAACCAAATATTTTTCATTCCTATAATTACTGATTGAAATAGATTTTGAATATTCGGGGATTAAATTCTCACCAATGAAGGTGGCTCCTTCAAATCTTAAATATTCAAATTCCACAACCTCTTTTTCATTCTCAAGAGTTTGAACCCCGTTACTGATCCAATTTAATTTATATTCTCCTGCCTGGGAAAATAAAAAGTTTTCAAATGAAAAAAGGCAAATAAATACTATCAGCGCCCTTAATGTCATTGCCTTCATAATCAACAACCTCTATTCAATTAAGTAAGTCTCAGTATGTAAAAACGACTTGTTTTATTTATTATTGCTCCGAATATATAGATAATTTAATAAAACAAATACCGTTCCATATAATATATATGGCTAGTAGAATAACAAAATTTATCCTCACTTTGTTTGTCGCTTTCAGCATAGCGATCCTTACAGTTATTTGTCAAGATATTCATTATTCCAATCTTCATGAAAATCTATACAAACTAAATCCGGCCAGAATTACAAATACTGAAAAGTTATCAATAAATCTATCCTACCGTAACCAATGGCCCGGTACAAGTGACTTTATTAGCTATGACGGAGGGGCCTTTTTCACATCAGAAAAACTAAAAAGTACTGCAGGAATACACATATTAAATGACAACCAGGGGAAAGGGATTATTAATACTACCACTATTTCATTGCTATATGGTTATAAAACCAAAATTGGAAGGCAATTTGATTTTGCAGCAGGTTTAAATGGAAATTACAATATATACAATGCAAATTTTTCTGAACTTCAATACGAAAATATGGGATCTCCAATCATTCCTTCCAATGAAAATTTGCAATTTTTCGATTTTTCTGCCGGAATTGAATTTGGTATCAATGAACATACCTGGATAGGAATATCAGTTTCGCACATCACAAATATTGCATCATCATCTCATTTGTCTTTGAATAGAAAATTTAATTTTTCTTATACTGGCATATACAGCCTTAGCTCATCTTTCGATCAGCAGAAAGTATATTTGGAGCCGCTATTAGCAGCCTCCTTGCAAAATAATTACAATGAGTTAATATTCGGAGGAAGGTTATTTTATAAGATAGTATATGGAGGTATTTATCTTCGGCAAAATTTTCAATTCCAGATGGATGCACTCATTATATTGTTAGGAACTACTTATAAAAATTGGTCATTTTTTTATACGTATGATATAAATTTGTCTGGTGCAGATTCTAGATTTACAAAATTAGCTGCCCATGAAGTAACTTTTTTGTATAATTTAGAGTATAAAAGGAAAAGTAATAAGAAGGGGGCAATAAAATGTCCCAAGATATAGTTTATTATTGTTGGAAATTGTATATTAGAGTATAGTAATATTATTAATAAAACCGTTTGATTATGAATTCTAAGCTGTCTGTAATCACACTATTAGTGAGCGTAGCATTTATTTTAGCATCTTGTGGTGGTGGAGGTGGAAAAACTGCTTCATCAACAACTGGATGGAAATACAATGATCCTGATAATGGAGGATTTGAAGTTCAATACGGCTACGAACAGGAAAATGGCCCTGGACTTGTACTCGTTGAAGGTGGTACATTTACAATGGGACGCGTAGAACAAGATGTATTATTCGACTGGAATAATATTCCAAGACGCGTAACAGTTAGTTCATTTTATATGGATGAAACTGAAATCAGAAACGTAGATTATCGTGAGTATATGCACTGGATTAGGAGGGTATTTATCGATTATCCTGAAGTGTATAGAAATGCGGCCCCTGATACACTTGTATGGAGAAGACCAATGGCCTATAATGAACCTTACGTTCAATATTATTTCCGTCATCCTTCATACAATGAATATCCAATAGTTGGAGTTAACTGGTTACAGGCCACTGACTATTGTTCATGGAGAACTGACAGGGTAAATGAAGGTATTTTGGTGCGAGAAGGTATTCTTAATCCCGATCCTAACCAGGTAAATGAAGAAAACTTTAATTCAGAAGCATATTTAGCAGGACAGTACGAAGGCTTGGTAAGAGAAAATCTGCCAGATCTTGATCCCAACAAAGATACAAGACGTGTAAGACTTGAAGATGGTATCCTTCTTCCCCGGTATAGGCTTCCTACTGAAGCTGAATGGGAATATGCAGCATTGGCATTGATTGGAAACACTTATGAAGAAAGGGTTTACGAACGCAGAATTTATCCATGGGACGGACACAATGTTAGAATGGATAGCAAAAAAGATAGAGGTCAAATGCGTGCAAACTTTATTAGAGGGCGTGGTGATTTAATGGGAATTGCTGGTGACTTAAATGATAACGCAACTGTACCTGCTCCAGTAGCATCATACTGGCCAAATGATTATGGTTTGTATTGTATGGCAGGCAACGTGAATGAATGGGTTCAGGATATTTATCGTCCACTCTCTTTTGAAGATGTTGATGAATTCAACCCATTCAGAGGTAATGTATTTAAAAAATTAGCAACAGATGAAGAAGGTAATATAGCTGAAAAAGATAGCCTTGGTCGACTTCGATATGTTGAAATAAGTGTTGATGAAGCCATTAACAGGTGGAATTATAAGAAAGCTGATTACAGAAACTATAAAGATGGTGACTATGAGTCAAGCATCGTAGAAGGTGGTGACTGGAACAGTGGTGTTCGTGATCAGGAAAGAGGATCTAACAGAATGTACACCAAAGAAGTTGGAGATGAAAGTTCACTAATATCAGACCACGCAAGAGTTTATAAAGGTGGTTCATGGAGAGATCGTGCTTATTGGATGGCTCCCGGTGCACGCAGATTCCTGGATGAAACCTCATCACGTGATGATCTTGGATTCAGATGCGCCATGATAAGGGTTGGAAGTCCTGGTGGAAACTAATAATGCAATAAAACATTATAAAACATTAACTTTAAAGGCTGCCAATTGGCAGCCTTTTTCGTTCGTCAACTTATGCAAGAAATAAGTCAGTTTTATAAAAATTTCTTTAAACCTGGAAATGTTTGCACTGATACCCGTAAAATTAAACAAGGGGAAATCTTTGTAGCCCTTTCGGGCGAAAATTTTAATGGAAATAAATTTGCTCAGAAAGCATTAGATAATGGCGCAATTATAGCTGTTGTTAATGATCCAATACTGAAATGCCAACGCAATTGTTATTATGTTGAAAATACTTTAGCATTTCTCCAGAAATTAGCATCCTACCACCGTAAAAACTCGAAATTTCATGTAATAGGCCTTACAGGAACCAATGGAAAAACTACTACAAAAGAACTAATACGGTCGGTTCTTGAAAAAAAATACTCTTGCATTGCCACCAAAGGAAATCTGAATAATCATATTGGCGTTCCGCTTACACTGCTATCCATTCCATCTGATACTGAGTATGCAGTTATTGAAATGGGTGCAAATCACCAGGGAGAAATAAAACAACTTTGTGAAATAGCTATGCCTGACAGCGGTCTTATTACAAATATAGGTATGGCGCATTTGGAAGGATTTGGCAGTTTTGAGGGAGTAATTAAAGCAAAAAGTGAGCTCTACAATTACCTTATAGCAAAATACGGGAAGTTATATCTGAACAGTGCGGATAAAATTTTAACCGATCTGATTGACTCTTATGATAATAAGATTATATATAATGAATTAAATAGTGTTTGCTCAGGTGAATATATTGAGTCATTTCCTTATTTAAAAATCAAACTTACTTACCATGCAAAACAAACTTTTATTCTAAACACCAATTTGTATGGTGAGTATAACCTTACAAATATTCTAGCTGCTTCATGCATAGGTGCTGATTTGGGTATTTCATACAAAGAGATTAATAACGCTATTGAGGAATACAAGCCCATTGATAATCGCTCTCAAATTCTGCAATTTGGAACAACTAGACTTATTATGGACTGCTACAATGCAAATCCAACAAGTATGAAGTATGCATTATCAAGCTTTTCAAAATTAAAATCAGATAAAAAGCTTGTTATCTTAGGCAGTATGAAAGAAATGGGACAACATTCTCAGGAAGAGCATGAAAAGCTCGTAAAACTAGTCGAAAAGCACAATTATAGCAATTGCATATTAATTGGTGAAGAATTTAACAGTATTGGAAATAAATCCTGTATTTTTTTAAAATCATTTGACGAATTGAAGAAATACATTAAGCCAAAGAATTTATCTGATTTTACTATTCTGGTTAAAGGATCAAGAGCCAATCAGTTGGAAAGAATTTCAGAATTATTTGTTAATGATTAATCTTTAAGTCAACTGTCCTCTTAACACCAGTACTTCGTCAAGGGTATGTAATAACCCGGAAGGCAGAACAGGTTTTATAATGCAAGCATGAAAACCTAATTTTTCACATTTTTCATTGTTCAAGCTAATTACATCTGCACTATAGGCAATGAAAATAATATCAGGCCGTATTAATTTTGCGGCTTCAATAACTTCAAAGCCTGTAAGTTTTGGCATTAAAATATCAAGAATAACAACAGTAAATGATGAATTTGGAACAATCTTATTAAGAGCTACTGCACCATTTGGAGCATAATCTACTTTCGCACTCGTTCCTTTCAAAACTTTTTCAATGAGTAAAAAGCTGTAAAAATCATCATCGGCAACTAAAAAATGCTCGTTAGCCCAATTATAATCTCGTGAAATTGTCATTTCTGGTTATTATTCAATTCAATTGATAATGAAACTAAGTATTCTAATTGATGACTGAATTCGTATAACATATATTCTGAAATATTGTTTAAAGTAACCCCGTTCTGGAATTAAATTGACACTTTCTAAAAAGAACCATGAGCATTATTAATAATAAAGGCTGAAGAAAGCAGCTAAATTAAATCAAAAACAATATATTTAACTTTGTGTTAAAATTTTGAACTACAGCTGTTTCAGATGAAATTAAAAATTATATTAGTTCAATTACTAATTCTTCTTAATATACTCTCCTCAACCTCAGAAAGTGATGCTCAGGATTTCATTTGGGATGCCGGGCTCAATACTTTTTTTGATAACAGGGAGTATTACAATGATTATGTTGAATCACAAACAATGTTTGGGATACGGCCATTTGCATCAGTTGGTTTTTCACTTTACGAAAACTATAGTATTTCTGCAGGATTAGATGCACTTTATGAATTTGGCAGCACAATTGATCAAGGCAGTATTAGTCCAATAGTTTATTTTCAGTATCGTAAAAATCCCCTTATTTTTCTTATGGGCTCATTCCACAGAAAAAATCTGGCAAAGCTTCCTAATGTATTACAAACAGATACTATTCAATATTACAGACCAACAATAGAAGGAATATTCCTGGAACTTAGAAAAAGCTGGGGCTTTCAAAATATTTGGCTTGACTGGACTTCCAGGCAGACGGAAAATAACCGGGAGGTATTTATTATTGGTGGAACTGGTGGATTGCAAAGATCTTTGTTTTACTACAAGCATGATTTTATTATGACTCACTATGCGCTCCCAGCAAACTCACAAGTTGGTGATCATATTAGAGATAACGGAGGATTCTATGCAAGAATAGGCGTATATAATCCAAATGCACAAGTTTTAGATTCCCTGTCCTTTAGTACCGGTTATACTATGTCATATGACAGGTTTCGAGGAATATATGATTTTGATATTCGTAGTGGCAGCCTGTCTGAATTCTACATTCAGTACAAAGGTTTTGGTATTAAATCTATTCTTTATCTGGGAGAAGGTCAAGTGCAAATAGAAGGAGATCCTCTTTATTCAGCAAGCATTTATAACAGGAATGATTTCTTCTGGAAAATATTCAAAAAAGATAATATTGAAGGGAAAGTAGAATTTTCACTACATATTATTGAGAACGTTATTGATGTAAGTCAGGCACTAACACTCTATGTTAATGTTGGAGGAAAGAGAGCATGTAAGCGCGAAAATAATTAGAAATCCAAATCTGAGAAGAATTTTTTTCGCTTAATGAAAAAACTAAAAACTATGCTCTTGTTATAAATTTGATCTACCCTGTTATTTGAGACTGTTTTATTAAATGTTCTTCGCTTCCTAAGCAACCGCGGTAAACTGATAAAAAATCTAGCATGAGCCCTAATAACAGCCATAAAGAAGGATATTTTTCCCTGGGCTAAATACAATGTACATGAAATACAATCAAGAAAAAGCCTGGATAGCATTCTTATGAATAGTTGATATCTGCCAAGGTTTTTAAACAATAAAAACAGGCTGTTTCTATAATTATAATAAAGTTTTCTGGGATTATCGTTAGGCAATGTACCTCCCCCAACATGGTATACAAGTGATTCAGGACAATAGTATATTTGATATCCAATTCTTTTCATCCGCCAGCACAAATCAATTTCCTCCATATGTGCAAAAAAATCACCATCAAGACCTCCTGCTTTTATGTATGCTTCTGATCTTAAAAACATACATGCCCCCGAAGCCCAAAATATTTCACGGTTATTATCGTATTGTCCTGTGTCTTTTTCAATTTTAGAAAGGATTCTGCCTTGACAAAATGGATAGCCAAACTTATCAATAAAGCCACCTCCTGCTCCTGCATATTCAAAATAACTCCTATTAATATATGAATTAATTTTCGGCATTGCAGCAGCTATTGATGGATTCTTTTCAAGCATATTTACTAGTGGAGGCAACCAATTTTCTGTTACTTCAACATCTGAATTTAGTAGAACATAATATTTTGCATCTATTTTGGGTAAAGACAGTGCATAACCGCTTGCAAATCCATAATTCTCATCAAACTGAATAATTTCTATTTCCTTGTAATTCCGATGCACATATTCCACCGAATCATCGGATGAGTTATTATCAACAACAAATATTTTACAATTTACAACTTGAGAATATTGTACTACTGATTGAAGAAAAGTCTCCAAAAACTTTTTCCCATTCCAATTCAGAATTACTATGGCAACAAGCAAATTCATTCTGCTATTGGTTTTGGATTAAAAATCTTTGGATCGTATTTCCATCTCTTGTGCGACCATAAATAGTACTCAGGCTGCGCCAGAATCATTTTCTCTAACCTATGAACATAATTATCAGTTATTTCATAAGTTTCTGTGGTTTTAGGATCTTCTGTAATAAGCTCTAAATCAATTTCGTAGTAGCCACGTTTTACTCTTTTCAAATTGAAAAATACAACTGGTAAATCAAAGCGTTTAGCCAGTTTTTCCATTCCGGTTAGTATGGGTGTTTCCTGATTTAAAAAGGTAGTCCAATAATCCAGATCTTTTTGTAAGGGCCTTTGATCGGCCGCAAGGTACAATGCAAACAATTCATTTTTTTTAATAGAATCAATTACTACCCGAAGCGTATGAAGTAATGGTGTACTAAAGCCTCCATATTTCGCTCTCATATCTATGAATAATCTGTCAAAGGTCTGATTTGTAATGGGTTTATATACTCCATAAAATTTATATGGAAAGTTTCTAGTAAAATTTGCCGTCCAATCCCAGTTCCCAAAATGACCTGTTGCCAAAATAATACTTCTCTTCTCTGAGGCCAGTCGGTGAACAAGTTCAATATTTTTATATTTGTATCTCCTGTTACACTCTTTCTCACTCATATTAATCAGATAAACACTTTCGAGAAAGTAGTCACACAAATAATGATAAAACTTGATAGTAATACGTTTCAATTCTTTTTCATCCTTATCTGGAAATGAATTATGCAGGTTTTGCAAAACCACTTTTTTTCTGTATCCTAAAATATAATAGGTTATCAGAAATAAAAAATCCGATAACATATGCAGTACTCTCAATGGAAGAAGAGTCAACAGCCAAAGAGGAAATAATACTATTTTATCTTTTATTGTCAGGATATTACTCATACGAGCTATTCATTCATCAATTGATCAACTAATTTTTGAAATTCATTAAATATCAAACCATTTGAAGCAACAATCTCCTTGCCGAAAATATAATTTCCATCGCCGTGAAAATCTCCTACATTGCCGCCCGCCTGTTTTACAATAAAAGCCCCGGCTGCAACATCCCATGCATTCAGGTTATATTCATAGAAGGCATCGTATCTTCCACAAGCTACATAAACCAGGTCAGTTGCTGCTGAGCCAAGACGGCGAACACCATGTGTCTGAGAAAAAAAATACTCCAGACTTTTCATGAAAGGGGCCATACGATCAAAATTACTATACGGGAATCCCGTAGCTATTAAGGAATCTGAAACCTTTGTTGTGTTTGACACCTTAATTGGCAGACCATTTAAAAAGGCATCCGAATCTTTGAAACTATAAAAACACTCAGAATTTACTATTTCATATACTATCCCAAGTATTACATCCTCATTTTCTATGAGAGCAACACTAATTGCATATGGTGGTGAGCCATGAATGAAGTTAGTAGTGCCATCAAGTGGGTCAATTACCCAATTGTAAGTGTTATTATCGCTGGAGCCAGTACCCTCTTCAGCAATAAAACCTGAGGAAGGCAATATTTTAGCGAGCCCATCAACCAACATCTTTTCGGCTCCTGTATCCACATGTGTTACAAAATTGTGTTTGCCTTTTATTTGAATACTTTCAGATGAAAATTTCTTTCTCTCATCTCTAATAAATTCTCCCACTACTTTCACTAGCGAAATGACTTCTTCACATAAAATCTCAAGATCCATATAAATATTTTTGTATTGCCCGTAAAGATAACTTCATAATTAGTATAAAAAAATCAGGGGAAGTGGCATAGCTAGATGAATAGGAACTTAATTCTCAAAAAGCTTTCGCTTATAATATTCATACAGTGCAAACTGTGACCGAAGCTCTTTGGCGTTTTTTGAAGTCACATAATTGTTATCTTGTTCTTCGTTGATAATTCTGGCCTTCACATTATCACTCAACTGTATTTCAATCAGATCTTTTATTTCCTTCTTTATGTCCTTGTCATAAACAGGACAGGCCACTTCTATCCTACGGTCCAGATTCCTTCCCATCCAGTCAGCCGAAGAAATAAAGTAAAGTTCATCTCCATTGTTGTGAAAAATAAATATTCTTGAATGTTCAAGAAACTTATCGACGATGCTTATTGCTTTAATATTCTCACTCATTCCTGGTATTCCGGGTATTAAAGAACAAATTCCTCTAATAATTAGTATTATTTCTACTCCAACATTATTTGCCTTATAAAGCTTCTCAATAATTTCCTTATCAACAAGGTTATTTATTTTCAGGATGATTTTTGCTTTCTTTCCGTTCTGTGCATTTCTTATTTCATTGTCAATAAACCGATAGAATTTCTTTCTCATATATAGCGGGGAAACGATCAAATGCTGATAAGCTTGATTTTTATATGTGTTCGCGAAAAAATCAAATACCTTTTTTACTTCTCTAGCAATTCTCGGATCTGCAGTGAATAGTGTAAGATCTGAATACACGCTTGCTGTACCTTCATGAAAGTTGCCTGTACTAACACAAGCGTAATTCACTAATCTGCGATCTTCGACACGTACAATACTTAATAACTTGGCATGAACTTTTAAACGTGGGATACCAAAAAAGATATTTGCCCCAACTTCTTCCAATTTTCTTGACCAATAAATATTAGCCTCCTCATCAAATCGGGCCTGCAGCTCTATTACTACGTTGACTTGTTTCCCATTACGACAAGCATTCATTAAAGCATTTACTACCTTTGAATTATCAGCAACCCTATATATTGTCAAAGAAATCTCTTTTACTTTTGGGTCGATAGATGCCTCTTGCAGTAAACCTATAAAGACATTAAAATCCTGATAGGGTACATGGAGCATAAAATCTTTCTGCTTCATTATCCCAAGAATACTTTTATTGTATTCCACCATCTTATGCCAAAGGGGTCTGGTTTTTTCATAAGTAAGTTCAGGTGAGCCAAGTTCAGGAAACTTCATGAAATCTTTAAAGTTGTGATACCTTCCTCCTGGAATTAAATTGCTTGCTTCATCCAACCTGTTTTTTTCAATTATAAAGTCCAGTAGATCTTTTGCTATGCTATTGTCAAATACAAATCGTACAGGTTGTCCTGTTTTTCTACCCATAACACCCTTTGATATTTGCTCCAGAAAACTTTGTGAAACATCATTGTCCATATCAAGTTCAGCATCGCGTGTAAGTTTAATTGTCCATGCCTCACATGTGTCAAACTCAAAAATAGCAAATACATCCTCGAGTGCAAATCTTATAATATCTTCCAAAAGAATAACGAACTGTCGGTCTGATTCCGAAGGCAAGATAATAAAGCGGGGAAGAACATCAGTAGGTATTTCGATCAGTGCATATTCTGAATCTTCTGTAAGTCCAATATTGTTTAATTTTATCGCCAGATAGATAGACTTATCCTTCAAATATGGAAAGTCCGCGATATTATGCAGCATAATAGGAGACAATTCAGGCATAATCTTCTCTTTGAAATATTTCCTGACAAATATTTCCTGCTTGGGATTTAGTTCCTTCTCATTAATAATAAAAATATTATGCTTTTCTAATTCATTAAGTATATTATGGAAGGCAGTCTCAAATTTATTCTGAAGTCTAATGACCTTTTTCTGGATTTTATTCAACAGCCGCGTTGGTTTTTCTCCTTCAACCCTCTGTTTCCCTTCCTGAATATCGATCATTCTTTTTATTGCGGCAACCCGTACTTTAAAAAATTCATCCAGGTTATTAGAAAATATTCCAAGAAAATGAATTCGTTCTGTAAGAGGTACGTTTTTTTTGTCTTCTGCTTCCTGTAAGACTCTATCATTAAAAGATAACCAGCTTAATTCGCGATTAATTATTTTCTGTTGCCTTTTCCCCATAAAACAAAGTCCTATTTACAAGTTTGATGTAAGGATACTATTTATTCTTTATTAGGAAAATCATAATATTCATTTCCCACATTTTCCTTACTTATCTCTTCCCAAAGTGAACATTTAAATTCAAATATAGCTATTCCACAGGTTGGAAGATCAACAAATGATTTTTTTGCAAATGTACTCGCTAATTCTGAAAAGTCAGGATTATGCCCAAAAATCATTAGTTTATTGACCGTAGGATGTTGAGATTTAACCACGTTCAGAATCTCACCCATCCCACTTCCATAAAGGCGCTCATCAACTTGCAAATTACTATATGACAGCTCATAAACATTAAGAAAGATACTTGCCGTGTGAAGAGCTCTGTTGGCAGGACTGCTAATAAATAACTCAGGTACATTGCAGTCTATTTTTAATCGCCGCGCCATTTCATAGGCATTTCTAATACCTCTTAACTTCAAGGGCCTGTCAACATCTGAAATGTTTTCATAATCCCA
>CAYWBC010000042.1:0-36179 GCA_964456285.1 uncultured Bacteroidales bacterium | reverse complement strand
GCATTAGAGTCTTATCTCCGTATGGCGCGTATAATACCCAGTCATTCTCTTTCGGTAAACCTAAAAGGGATATATTATTGTTTTGTCCTAATGAATCCTGGGTTTCAAAGCCATATGATTTTTTAGGGTATGCCTGTGAAGTATTTCCTCTTATTTCAATGCTTATTTGACTTTCATGATTTGTGATTCCGTCTGTAATGGTCAACCAAGCTGTTATCTTTGGATCATCAGGGATTTCGACACCATAGGTATTTATATTTAGTTTGGGCAAAACAGGGGCATTATTTTTTTGTATTTTCTTGTCTGTATATGATGCACGAATAACAATATCTTCTCGCAGATTGATACTTTTTTTTGAGCCTACTATCTTAATTTTAATTTCGTTTTCTCCAGGTTTTAACCAATTAACAGGTTTGAATCTGATAGTTTTTCGAACCTTTCTTACAAATAATTTTTTTCCTATGTTTCCAATACTGTACTTTACTGTATCTATTTTTAATGGGATTTTCGAAAACTCGTAGAGCTTTTTATTATTTAGTAAAACAGTATAATTTGCCTGCAGATTAATTTTTAAATAGGCAAATTTCAGATCTACTGGATTATCTACCGTGAAAAACGATCTATAAAAAATAGTGTCTGTGATAAATTTTAGTGTGTCGTATCCTTCACAAATTGTTCCTTGTCCATTCTTCCATATTTCCTGCTTTTCAGATTGCTGATTATATTGCCAAGGATTATTTGGAAATAAGAGGGTTTTATAAACAAACTTATCCTGTGAATCAGCAAATATTAGAATGAGAAGAATTAGAACTATATTATTTTTCATAGGAAATGAAATCTGCTTTAATAAGGATATTATTTGCAGGGTAAATATATGGATTATGCTAAGGATTCTCAATATATCTTTTGAGCATTGGAAGTATTATTTGGGTTTCAAGAAATATACTTTTTATCATTAGATTGATGGGGATACGGAAATTTGATTATTTATTTAATTCTGAATTTACTATCATTGTTATTGGCAATTTATAAATAGAATGGTAAATAGGAAAACAAGAATATAAATGTTGTTTAATACGATTGAATTTGCTTATTTCCTTCCTATTGTAATTATTTTATTCTACCTGCTACCTCATAAATTTCGTTGGATACTTTTATTAGCAGCGAGTTATTACTTTTATATGTGCTGGAAAGTGGAATATATTTTCCTGATAATTGCCTCCACTTTGATTGACTATTATAGCGGAATACAGATGGAGAAGCGAAAAAGTCAAAGGGCAAAGTTGCCTTTTTTAATTCTTAGTCTATGCACCAATCTTGGATTACTCTTTGCTTTTAAATATTTCAATTTTTTTTCTGAAAATGCAAATTTCATATTTCAGAAATTCAATTTATCCTATCACATCTCCTATTTCCATGTCTTACTTCCTGTTGGAATTTCATTCTACACCTTTCAAACACTTAGCTATTCCATTGATGTGTTTTTTGGGAAACAAAAAGCTGAAAGACATCTGGGATATTTTGCTCTTTATGTTGCATTTTTCCCTCAACTTGTAGCCGGACCTATTGAGCGATTCTCGAGATTGGCACCTCAATTGAGAGCACATCATTCTTTTTCCTATAACAATTTAGCAAATGGACTAAGACTTATCTTATATGGTTTGTTTATAAAAATGGTGGTTGCCGATAATCTTTCAGGATTGGTTGATCAGATATATTCAGCACCCGATAATTATAACTCTGTCTCAATTCTTGTAGCAATATTTTTTTATTCATTTCAGATTTATGCTGATTTCTTTGGTTATTCTAGTATTGCTATTGGTAGTGCATTGGTAATGGGGATAAAAATAATGGACAATTTCAAGACACCTTATTTATCCAGGAATATAGGAGAATTTTGGCAGCGATGGCATATATCTCTTTCAACATGGTTCAGAGACTATTTGTATTTCCCTTTGGGCGGGAACAGGGTATCAAAACTTAGGTGGGCATTTAATATTCTTGTTGTTTTCATAATAAGTGGATTGTGGCATGGTGCGAACTGGACTTTTATTATTTGGGGTGGATTATTTGGCATAGTTTATTTGCTTGAGAAAATTTTAAATAAGATATTTCAATTCGAAAGAAAATCAAACGAATTCTCAATAACCCAAATTTTTCTTGCCTTAAAAACATTTGTGTTGGTTACTTTTATTTGGGTTTTTTTCAGAAGTCAAAGTCTTTCCGATGCTTTGCAAATTTTCAAAACAATTTATAGCAATTTTGCCTTGTCTGGCACCAAATTGTATGTTCCGGTAACAACCTGGTTTTTCTTAATATTATTTATTTTAAGTGATATATTGTTGTATAATAAAAGATTCGACTCATGGCTTGGTAAATGGCCTGTTGCAATCAGATGGGGCATATACATTATATTATTGTTTTTAATTATTGTTTTCTCAGGAGTTGAGAATTATCCATTCATTTATTTTCAATTTTAGATACAATGAGAGTTTTATACAAAATCATACTTAGAATTCTTGTTATAGTAGTAGTATTGATTGCTTTCAATTTAATTTATAAATCTTTTTTTTATGAACGAGATCTTCAACAGTACTCCCAAATAATTAATTTAGTAAGAGCAGTTCCTGATGATGTCGATATTCTTTACATTGGTGAATCCTCAAACACTGCATTTAGTGAGAATGATTGGGACAGAAGATCAATAAGTTCATTTATTTCCGATTTTTATCCTGATTTGAAATTGAGTTCCATTACTAAGCCAGCAGCGCATGCTGGAACTTATGAAGTCCTGTTGGAAAATATTCCAAAGAATTCTAAGCTTGGAACAGTAATAGTTACCCTAAATTTGAGGTCTTTTAATACACAATGGATTCACTCAAAATTGGAAACAGGTCTTCAAAAAAGCATTGTGCTATTAAAAGATATGCCCCCTCTTGTTAACAGATTCCTTTTGTCATTCAAAGCTTATGAAATTAAAACGAATGAAGAAAGAGAAGCTCAGATTATGGAGAAGTGGGAAGAGGATCTACTTAAATTTCCATATGATTTTGCCTATGACAATATTATGGAATGGAATATAAATATGGAAAAAAAAGGAATTAGGAATTCAGATGGATCAAGAAACCAGAAACTTACAGATTTAGCTTGCCACTTCATAAAAGGATATGCATTCCAGATAGATACACTTAAAAATCCGCGAATCAGAGATTTCAATAAAATCATTGGCCTTGCGAATGAAAGAGGTTGGAATTTGGTTTTTAACTTACTTGCGGAAAATACTGAAAAAGCGAAAGAATTGGTTGGTAATGATCTGATATTTTTAATGGAACAAAACAGAATACTACTTCTCAATTATTTCCAAAATAGAGGCGTGATAGTAGTTGATAATTTTAATGCAGTGAAGGATGAGGAATTTATTGATCAGAATTGGACTACTGAACACTATGTGGAGAGCGGTCGAAGTACAATAGCCCTCAATGTTGCTGACAGTATTAAAAAATTCTATCCTGAAAATTATGTCAAAATTGAACAAGACATTAAATTAGATGAAATAGTGCAAGGGGAGGCAGGAGTATTTTTCAATGATGGCAGACCTGCTCAATATTGGAAACAAGCACAATCCCTTACCAAAGAAAATGCTTTTTCACCTCCATATTCATCGAAAACCGGGAATGGAAATGATTTTAGTTTGACGTTCGAATATCCTTTGAATGAAATACTGGAGTCAGGTAAGAACTATATAAATATTAATCTTAAGATATTTCAGAACTCAGGTTATCATAATGCAAACTTAGCTATTGAAGCTCAAGGTGGAGGCATTGAATATTTCTGGGATGGAATACCTCTTAGTGAACATTTGAAAGAAATTGAAGTATGGGAGGATGTTAATATTTTATATAAAATTCCACAAAAAATTAAGCAGGGAGAGTTACTAAAAATTTATGTATACAATACATCTGATGAAATTGTATTTGTTGATGATATAAAAATACAATTTGAGTAAACTCCAGATTGTATGAAGCAGCCTTATTGTCAGGTTTCTATATCTTTGGGATAAATTTTATTTTTATTATCACATCATCATCAACAGGAACATCGTCTTTAGTGCCAGGCTCCCAATCAGGACCATCTTTAATCAAACGGATAGCTTCTGTCTCAAATTCCGCTCCCGGACTTCGTATAACACGAATATCAGAAATCTCGCCTGTTGATGTTACCTCAATTTCTAATCTTACGATTTTGTTTTTATCAAATGCCGGTAAATTATTATAGCTTATATTTTGCTTAATGTATTTTTTAAACTCAATCATTCCTCCAATGGGTTTTGGAAGTACAATCTGTACAAATTGCTCTTCGACTTCTTCTTCAGACTCAATTGTTGAAACTGAACGAGCAACATCGTTTTTTTTCTGAACGCCGTAACCAATAATTACTACTTCATCAAGCGCTACTATATCTTCAACAAGTTCAACGTCAAGATTATTTTCATCTTCTACTTCAATCTCTTCCTGAATATATCCAATAGAAGCAAATTCAAGCGTATTTTTCTGATTTGCTGGAACATCAATGCTGAAATTCCCTTCAAGATCAGTGATTGTACCGAAATTAGTGCCTTTTACCACAACATTTACTCCTGGAAGCGGCTCTTCATATCCTGCATCCATTACACGTCCTTTTATGGTAGATGTATTGGTTTCAATTTGTTGATTGTATGCTTTACTTTCAAGTTCTGGTATTGTTGAAGTGCCTGCTTGTACTCTACGGGGTATTTGACCAGCTCCTTCTACTACACCTGAAACTATTCTCAATTCATCGCTTCTCTCATCAACAATCTGAGAAATATCCTCCTGTGGTTGTTCTTCATCAAATTTAACAGTTTCTTGCTTCCTTCTAAGCTGTACTATGGTTTCTCTTTTAACAGATGCGGATTGTTCATGTTTCTCTATGACCTCTTCAGTAAAGGTTTTTTGTTTTTCAGTTTTAATGATTTGTGCTATTGCTGGTTTGATAGTATCTTCTATTACTGATAGTTCTACTGGTTTTATTTCTGCTGAGTCCATTAGCTCGGTCTGTTGAGCTAATTTTGATTTGTCAAGACCTGGTTTTTTTATGAGCAATGTAATGCTTCCAACAGCAATTAGAATGGCTGCAGCTGCAGCATACTTGAGTATAGGTATTAGACTTTTTTTCTTTTCCTTTGTCCTTCGGCTAATCTCTAATTGCAGACCTATGATATCAGACTCAAGGTCAGCAGGATCTATAGATGACATACCTTCAAAAGCTTCCCCTTCAAATTTATCCTGCATCATCTTCTTTTCGAGAATATGCTGGTCTTTTCCTGAAAGTAAGCCCCTAAAGTATTTAAGGTAATTGGAAAATTTATTGTCGATATGTTTTTGACCTTTAGCCATTTTCTTTTTCAAGACAGATCTTTAGGTTTCTTTTTCCATTCTGAATGTAACTCTTAACTTTATTAAGAGGTATGCTTAATTCTTCAGATACTTCCTGATAGCATTTCTCTTTTAAATAAAAGAGTTCAATGCAGTTTTTCTGTTCTATTTTTAGTTTTTCAATACACTCTCTTAGCGCTGAACTCAGATCTTTTTCAGGAATCTCATCAATAGGAGACAATTCTATTGTCGATTCCATAATTTTCTCATCGTAAAATTGTTTAAATTTTTTCGAACTGCTGTTTTTTTTCTGTAATTGCCTTAAACAATAATGCTTTGTCATTACATATAGCCAGGCTCGAAAGTTTCCTACTTCGTGTTTTTCAATTTCATCGATGAGTCTTTCAAAGATTTGCATTACCGTATCCTTACTTTCCTCACGGTCTTTGTAATACTTTAAACAAACACCATAAACCATATAGGTATATCGCTGGTAAAGAGCTCCCAGTAGTTCAAGATTCTTTGTTGAAAGGTATTCACGGATGAGGTTTTCATCGCTTTCCTTTGTTTGACTTTTATTTTTTTGAAGAATATACAATCTTGTAATATATAGATATACAGAGCGTTACAATTTTAATCAATAGATAAATGAAATTTTTTTATCCAATTCTTATGGATTCAAATCTATTCTGGTATCCTCTTATTAAAATCAAAAAAAGGAAATTCTTGTCGAACTAAAAATTATAATTATGAAAAAATTAATAATCTTAACAATCGCAGCTCTGGCTTTAGCAATATTTTCAGATAATATCGAAGCCAACATCACCATAACAGGTGAAGTAACAGATGGAGAAACAGGCGGACAATTGCCAGGTGTAAATGTACTAGAAAAAGGTACTTCAAACGGAGCTATTACTGATATTGATGGTTTGTATACAATATCTGTCAGTTCAGAGAATGCTGTTTTGGTCTATTCATTCATTGGATACACAAATGAGGAAGTTAAATTAAAAGGCAGAACTACTATTAATGTCTCATTATTTCCCGATATTGTTGGGCTTGAAGAAGTTGTTGTAATGGGCTATGGATCTCAAGATATTTCAGGATTATACGGTTCTTCCGCAAATGTTGCACATTTTCCGGGAAGAAGAAATAAGGTAAGCATAAGAGGTGCAAATTCTTCTGTTTCATTTGAAATGATGCCAATAGAGCATAATACAGAAGGGTATTCAACAATCCATGAAAATGGTTATCATAAAGTAAAAGTAAATCCACTTTCCACTTTTTCCATCGATGTAGATGCAGCTTCTTATGCTAACCTGAGGAGATATCTAAACAGCGGACAAAAACCACCTATCGATGCTGTAAGGATTGAGGAGATGGTGAATTATTTTAAATACGAATACCCACAACCTGAGGATGAGCACCCCTTTACGGTTAATTATGAGCTGGCAGATTGTCCATGGAACAAAGAGAACAAACTCCTTCATGTAGGTTTGCAGGGAAAGGAAATTCCTACTGATGATCTGCCTCCTTCAAACCTGGTATTTCTTATCGATGTTTCTGGTTCGATGAGTTCTTACAACAAGCTTCCTCTTCTTAAATCTGCCTTCAAATTGCTGGTCGGTCAGATCCGGCCTGAAGATCGGGTAGCTATTGTTGTTTATGCCGGTGCTTCAGGTCTGGTATTGCCTTCAACATCTGGCAGGGATAAGGAAAGAATCATTGCATCACTTGATAATTTAGAGGCCGGAGGTTCAACCGCAGGTGCTGCAGGTTTGAAATTAGCATATAAGGTGGCTGAAGAAAATTTCATGGAAGAAGGAAATAACCGCATTATTCTGGCTACCGATGGGGATTTTAATGTTGGACAAAGCAGCAATGCCGAGATGGAACGACTCATAGAAACCGAGCGTGAAAAAGGAGTGTTCATTTCAGTACTTGGTTTTGGAATGGGCAACTACAAAGACGATAAAATGGAAATTATCGCTGACAAAGGAAATGGTAACTATGCTTATATCGATAATATCCAGGAAGCAAAAAAGGTGTTTGTTAATGAGTTTGGCGGTACACTCTTTACTATTGCTAAAGACGTGAAAATTCAGATTGAATTTAATCCTGCAAAAGTAAAGGAATATCGTTTGGTAGGTTACGAGAATCGCTTACTGAATGAAGAAGATTTTGAGAACGATAAAATAGATGCAGGCGAACTTGGATCTGGACATACAGTAACAGCATTGTATGAATTGGTAATGAATGAAAAGGAAAAAGATGGAATTGATCAATTAAAGTACCAGTCTAATAATATCAATGAACATGCTTATGTAAGTAACGAAGTAGCTACTATAAAACTTCGTTATAAAAAGCCCGATGGTTATGCGAGTAAATTGATTGAATCTGTAGTGATAGACGAATCTAAAACTCTGGCACAAGCCAGCGAAAATTTCCGGTTCTCTGCTGCTGTAGCTGAGTTCGGTATGTTTTTGCGTAAATCTGAATTCAAAGGAGATACAAATATTGATAGTATTCTGGAGCTTGCAAAAAGTTCAAAGGGAGAGGATGAAGAAGGTTACAGAAGCGAGTTTATTCGTCTTGTGAAGTCGGCAAACACCCTTTATGCCCAATTATATATGGAGTAGCGTGATGCTAATAGTCTCCTCTTCAACCCTGTGCTTTACGCACGGGGTTTTATTTATTATTTATTCTACTAATGTGAAAGATTAAAATGAATTTCTGCTGCGCAGATTTCTCTTGAGCTTATTTATGCTTGATTGTCTGATTTGGCGAACCCTTTCAGTTGATATCCCCTGTTTTTGTGAAATTTCTAGTAGCGATTGTGGAGGAGTATTATTAAGTCCGAATGACATTTCAATAATTTCGGCTTCTCTTTTAGTAAGCTTATCAAGGGCATTATTTATCTCGTATTTAAGAGAGTCTTTCAGCAAACTGGCATCTGGAGATGGAAGATTATTTATATTGGCTACATCGTATAAATTATGCCCGTTATCTTCGCTATTAACTAATGGTGCATCAAAAGACAATTGATGCTTCTTTATGCTGTTTGTGGTATATACTTCTTCTCTTTTAACATCCAAGACATCTGCAATCTCATCATCGGTTGGTTCACGTTGGAACTTTTGTTCAAGGAGTGGGAAAACTCTGGCAATTTTATTAATTGAAGCAACTTTATTCAATGGCAATCTTACTATTCGTGATTGTTCGGATATTGCCTGGATAATGGCCTGTCTTATCCACCATACAGCATATGAAATAAATTTAAATCCCCTTGTTTCGTCAAACTTCTGAGCGGCTTTTACTAAACCTACATTGCCTTCATTAATTAAGTCAGGGAGAGATATGCCTCTGTTTTGATATTGTTTGGCTACAGATACAACAAATCTTAAGTTGGCTGTAACGAGTTTTTCTAAAGCAAGAGTATCTCCATCTCTGATTCTGATTGTCAATTCAACTTCCTCCTCAGCTCCAATCAAATCGTATTTGCCAATTTCCAGGAAGTATCGGTTTATCGACTCTTCACTTCTGTTTGTGATCTGCTTTGTTATTATCAGTTGTTTCATGATAGTTGTAGGAGATTATCATCTCTTACGATTCTTCTAAATTTCTTTCAGGAATAATGATTCTATATTCTTTGTGCTTTTTATGATCCAGATTCTGATTTCTCTATGCAAGACCGTTAAAATCCAAACTTTTCCAGAATTTATTATGTGATTCAAGTAGTCTTTTGTTTGCCTTCAGACACTTTTTTTACAATACTAACTGATCTGAAATACTATTTATTAATGTTTTCTTTACTCAGATTTAAGAAAAGTTTGTTGGGTTTGAACTAAATCTGAGATGGAAATAATTCTTGGTTATCTTCTAATCTTTATAGATTTGTTATTGCACTAAAGGTATGAATTATTTATTCTGTATTCGGACTTATTAATTTATTTGTCAGCTTTTATTTTATTAATTCCTATTTCCTTCACTTACTTCTTGTAATGCTTGTTTACTATATGATAGACAGATTTACTAAATTGCCGGAAATTTGAAATGCATGTTGAAAAATATATTTACATACAGATTATTTGCTTATTCAGTGCTTGTCATTGCAATTTTCATACTAATATTTATTCCGGAACACCTTTTGTTCAATAACAAATACTCCGTTTGTATGCATAAAATGATTTTGGGCATTGAGTGTTCTCTTTGCGGAATGACACGTGCCAGCTATGAATTGGTGCATTTTAGATTTGCTTCAGCCTTTCAGTACAATTTTAATGTTTTCCTTCTTTCTCTGTATATCATTTCAGATTTGGTAAACTTTGCTTTTCCTGGTTTAGGGCTAGGTAGTGTAAAAAAGATATTTCTGATTTTGTTTATCTGCGGATTGGTAGCTCTTTATATTATTCGGATAGGTACTTATTTTGCTTGGTTTTAAAAAGATTATCCAGGAATTTGCAGAATGTTATATCCATCCAACATTTTTTAATTCTAAGTATTTATTAATAAGGTTGGTAGAAAGAGATTCTGGTTTAGTAAGCAAGGCAAGAATACCATGCTTATTTAATTCTTTTACTATTAAGCGCTTATCATGAATGAATTTTTCTGCAATGGTCTTGATGTATATTTCTTGCAAATTCTTTGCTGACTTACTAAGAAGTTGCTTGATCTCTGTATTTTCAAAAATTACCACCAGCAGTAAGTGATTCCGGGCGAGATTTTTAAGATAGAATAAATGACGCTGCAAAGAGGTTAGAGATTCAAAATTTGTATAGAGAATCAGAAGGCTTCGATGTGTAATTCTTCTTTTTATAGTGGCTGTCAACAATTCATAATCTGTTTCATTGTAAGGTGTTTGTTGTTTATAAAGTGTTTCCAGAATTTTTAACATGGTTCGGTTCTTATTCTCTGCAGGAAGGAAAGTATCAATAGTATTATTGAATGTTACAATTCCAGCTTTATCATGCTTGTAAATAGCAGTATTCGAAATAATTAAGGAAGCATTGATGGCATAATCCAGTAAGGACATTCCTTTAAAAGGCATTTTCATAACTCTTCCCATATCGATCAGGCTATAAACCTGTTGCGATCGCTCTTCCTGGTATTGATTTACCATCAGTTTTGCCTTTTTTGCAGTTGCCTTCCAATTAATTGTTCTGTAATTGTCCCCTTTTACATAATCTTTTATTTGGTCAAATTCTGAATGAGTGCCAAGCTGCCTTGTACGTTTGATCCCGGCTTCTGTTAATCGGTTTGAAATAGCCAGTAATTCATATTTCCGCATCTTAAGAAAAGAGGGGTAAACTTTTACAATAGTACAGTTCTCCCCAAACTGACATTTGCGACTGAATACATTGATATAGGTTGAAACAAAAGCATTGGTTCTCCCAAACTCATATTCTCCCCGCTCAAGCGGTTTAAGTGAATACTCCATTTTTTTTTCTTCGCCCGGTTCAAGAAGTAATCTCATTTGAAAATTTCTGAATTGAAATTGAGAAGGAATTTCATCAACTATGCTGATATGCAATGGTAAATAGTGGTTATTTTTAATGAAAATATTGATCAGATTTTCATCTCCGTTCGATAGTCTGTCAGGAACCTCACGTCGTAAAAACAGAATCTTTTGTCGGGTAAAAAAAAGAAGAGATAAATCGGCCGCGAGTAGGAAGATGAAAAACAGGAGTAACAATTTGGCAACAAAGAACAATGAATCAAAGAAATACCCGAAAACAAATAACAATACAATAAAACTGCTTGCAAGATAAAGACGACTTTGGGTATATAACTCTTTGATTACTTTCACTTTCAGTAATTTATCGGGGAATTTCTACAGAGTTAATAATGTCAGTAACCAATTGCTCTTCGGTGGCACCTTCCAGTTCTTTCTCAGGTGTCAGATAGATCCTATGGATCAGAACCGGGGCAAGTACGGTTTTCACATCTTCAGGTATTACAAAGTCACGACCATGCATAGCAGCATAAGCTTTACTGGCGATCAAAGTATTAATAGAGGCCCTGGGTGAGGCTCCTAGATAAAGTGAGGAATGACTCCGGGTTTTATTTACTATTTCTGATATATATCTTAACAAATTCTCTTCAACATGTACTAGTTTAACCTGTTTCTGAAAATCAATCAGTTCTTTGGTTTTTAGTATTTTACTAATATTCTCTAGTTCATGTTTTTCTTTTCTGTTATGCATATTCTGTAAGATCAGATACTCTTCATCAAGTGAAGGGTAGGTGACATTAATCTTGAAAAGAAACCTGTCAAGTTGAGCCTCCGGAAGACGATATGTACCTTCATGCTCAAGTGGATTTTGAGTAGCAAAAACAAGGAAAGGTTCCTTCATCAAGTAAGTATGCCCATCAACAGTAACCTGTCTTTCTTCCATTACTTCAAATAGTGAAGATTGCGTTTTTGCTGGTGCTCGATTTATTTCGTCAATTAGCACAAGGTTTGAAAAAATAGGACCTTCCGAGAATTCAAATTTGGAACTTCCGGCATTGAACACAGTTGTACCTGTAACATCCGAAGGCATCAGATCAGGAGTAAACTGAATTCTTGAGAAGTCGACAGAAAATAACTTTGCCAATAATTTAACTGTGAGGGTTTTGGCAATACCCGGAACGCCTTCAAGCAAAACATGACCATTGGATAGAACAGCTACAATAAGCAATTCAATCATATTTTCCTGTCCAACAATAACTTTTGAGATTTCCCTTTTCAATTCTTCTACCTTTTCTTGTAAAGGAGAAAGTCCGATACGATCTTTGAAATTTTCGTTAGTATCCATTATATCAATATTTTAAATGCATGTAGAATAAAAACTTTCAATTTTAGTGTGAAAATTTATGAGATTGGTTTGAGAAATATTTTGCTGTTGTTTAATCGATTCGATATCCAATATAATTTCTTCTACTACTTCGTATTTTACACATGATTTTGAGGCTATAAGTTGCAGATTTTTCTTCTCTGAATTTATTGTAGTCAAATAATACCTTTCCCTGAGAAAATCCTTGAAATAGGTAGCTTTTTTTCGTGCAAGATCACCATGATTTTTGCTCTTATAATACAATTTGCCTACTGTTTGAATGAATTGCAAGGACGAATTTTGATACGGCCTTACAATAGTGATTTTCCTCTGCCGGCGCTTGCCTTCAAAAATCATGTAAAGTAAAATTGTAAGCAAAGCAAGATAATAGGCCGATCTTAGAGCAGGCTGTGAAAGTATAAATCTTACCGGCGAGGTATTTACTATTCTTCCGGGTTTGTAATAGTTGTCCCAAAGGATATCTTTTTCTTCAAGGTAAGCCAATGCTGAAGTGCTGTAATCAGAGTTACCATATAATATATGAAAGTTAGTAAATGCCATGGGTTGACAATGAAGTAGTAATTTGCCTTTACCGAAAGAAGTAACTATATAGTTTATTTTGCCTGATCTGTCAATACCCAATTGCTTAGTATGCAATGAATCAAATGATGAAAAATACACCGAGGGCATCTTTCTTGTGAAAACGTATCCGGATTCAATTTGCAAAGATGGATTCAAAAAATTCAACACCTCTTTTCCTTTTCTGAAAGCACTTGTGTCTATAATAGGAGAGTGAACTTTCAATTGGAGGGTATCAGATAGTGCGGTACTAAAATCAAATGCTGAAATAAATACTGTATTACCGGAAGAAACAAAATCAAGAAGAACTGCCAGATCATATTCATCAGGTGAAAATCGATTTGTGATAATCACCAGGTTATTATTTTCGAAATTTCCTATATTTTTTGCTTCGTATAAGCTAATGTTGTTATAAGAAATCCTTTTGTCAGGAAAAAACTGAGGAAGTATGTCTTTCACAACAAAACATCCATAGGGCGATTTGCTCGCACCGCGAAAATTGATTTGCCAGTCGACAGGCTTAGGAACAAAGTGTTGCAAAACTACCAATAGTGTAAATAATAGTCCTATAAGAACAAAATATGTTAACTTATTTTTTAGCATTTATACTTTTCAGAAATTTCGCAAAGTTTAGTTCATATTGCTGATACTGCTTTTCATTGATATCGAATTGTCCGTACCAGACATTATTATAAATACATGTAAGACCTGAAAAATCCGTTCTGACTTTATTATCGAGAAGTTCTCTCAAGTAATCAATGTTTGTTTTTTCTTTCGAATATTTTATAAGCTCCAGTTGTTCAAGTGTATGGATGATTTTTAAATACAAGAGACGTACAGCCTTTCGATACTGCTTGCGGAGAGTTTCATTTTGTATAGCACTATCAAAGTCAGTAATATTTTCTTCAGTATCCTGCACATAGAAATCAGGTTCTTTAATACCTCCGGTTGAATAAAAAAGGCGGTTCAATTTTGTTTTGGTAATCAGAATAATCAGAAAAAAAACAGCCATTCCCCACAATAAAATTTGCACTAATACAGGAATAACTTTAAAAAAACTTCTTGCCTCTTCAAATATCTTTCTCAAAAATTGAGCAACTCGATATTTAAAAGTATTGGGATCGACCTTTGTAAATTCCCCTCCATAGTCAAAATCACCTTCCTTTCGTAAAGTTTCAAAATACTCTTTATCTAATGTTTGAATTTTTACTGATGAAGAATCAGCAAATATGTATTCTTCGGCATGTAAAGAATTCCCGGCAACTGCCGGGAATGTCAATAAAAAAATAATATGTAGTATGTTAAGAAATTCCTTATTCATTGGTTTCAATCTGATTGATCTTCTCTTCAAGACTTGGTTTGTCCTTCATCTCAACGAGGCTGAAATAATGGAATGAAAGCACCAAAGCAGGTATTGCCATTAGTATGTACATAACAAGGTACGTGATAGCGTTAAAAATATAGTACCCTGTTGAAAATGCGAATGGTTCCATATTATCTAAATTTTCCAGATTTTTAAGATTCATGAATAGGGGTTTTAAGCCTACAATCATTCCAGGAATTGAAAAAAGCATAGATATCACGTATATCATTAGGTAGACGACAATAATCAGCCCTAATGTAAGCCACCATTTTTGTTTAACAATCTCAAAGGATCTGCTAAATGCATTTCCAAATCCGTTGCCTTCAAAAATTAATATGATGTATATTAGACTAAGAGAAACCCCAAAATAAATTCCGGGAATAAGACAAAAGACAAATCCTAAACCTACGATTAGTCCAACAACAATTGATGTTCCTAACACAGGGAAAAAATTACGTTTTATTTCATTCCAAATATCATTTAATTCAAATTCTCCTTTCCCCTTTTCAATGTATATTTTGATGTAGCCATAAACAGTGCACTTTATCATCGTAAATGCTACAGCATAGACTAGCATCGCGATTATAATATAAAAAAACATGTCTCCAAATGCTGCAAAAGGGTTGCCTAATGATGATGGATCGCCATTGCTAATTCCTCGCATCATTTTTTGTTGTTCCATGCCCATCAATACCATAAAAATTGACGCGATTAATAGTACTGGTACGACAAAGTACAGTAGTGCTTTGCCAAGAAGTTTTATTTCCTGTCCGATGAATGCAAATGTCGCGTTAAAAATTTCGCCAAAGTCGCGTTCCTGTTTGAAATTAATTTGTGTTTTTTCCATGATGATTCATTTTAGAAATAAGTTTGCGTGGATATTTATAAAAGTATAGGAAGATGAATAATAAAGAGCTTGCAATAATAGAAAATCGAATGAAATATGGGGCATCTGTATAACGAGTAATAAAACCCTCAAGAAATCCAGCCACAATAAAAACAGGTACGAGCCCAAGAACCATTTTCACTCCTTTTCTGGCACCCATTCTGAATGATTGTCCTCTGGAATATGTACCCGGGAAAATAATACTGTTTCCCATTACAATACCTGCACCACCTGCAACAATAATAGCAAAAATCTCCAGTGTTCCATGTATCCAGATTGTTGCTATTGAATCGAGCAGAAAACCCTGTTGAGCGAGGAAAGAATGGAAGGTTCCCAGCATCACTCCATTCCGAAGCATAATAAATCCGGTTCCCAAAGCAGTGAAAACACCAGTTATGAAAGCGACAAATGATACTTTTATGTTGTTAAGACTTATGCCAAGGAACATTTCTACCTGGTTCATGCTTTTATATATGGCAAGTGCATCTCCTTCTTCAATGTTGGATAAAGTCATATTAACATAAGAATCACCCATTATAGCACGTACAAATCCAACATCATACTTATTGGACACAATGCCAATCAATACTGAAGTGAAAAAAATAAGAAACGAAATAGCAATTTCTTTGCGCGTGGAATAAATTAATAATGGAAATTCAGTGACCCAAAAGGTTTTTATTCTTTTTTTACTTGTAGGTTGATTTCTATAAATGATGCCATGTGTTTTCTGTGTCAATTGATTCAGGTATTGAGAAGTCTTAGTTTCGGGGAAGAAAGTCCGGGAATATGCCAGATCATCGGTTAATGAAATGTATAAATCTGATAACTGATCAGGATCCTTGATATCATTACTTTCGAGAAGCTTTTCAAGTTCTTCCCATTTTCTGATATTTTTGTGCAGAAATTGAATTTCATTCATGAAAACAAAACCTGATATTAAAAATCATCGTAAGATAGAAAATCTTAGTCAAACAAGTTTTTCAGAATAGAAAAAATATGGAAAATATTGCCATACAGACTTCACAGAACATTGCTATAGAACAACCTATAGCAAGTGTTGGAGAGAGAATTGCTGCAACAGCTATTGATTATGCGATTTTTATAGGCTATATTTTTCTTATCGCAATGATATCCGGAATAATGCAGGTTCCCCAATTGATGGCAATTTTAATGGTTCCGCTTGTATTTTATCATCTTTTTATGGAACTGGCTATGGACGGACAAAGCTGGGGAAAGAAGGTAATGAAAATAAGGGTTGTGAAGATTGATGGAACACAACCCGGGTTTCTTGCATATTTTCTTCGATGGATATTCAGACTCATTGATATTGGATTTTTCTTTGGATCAATATCAGTTTTGACGATCATTATAAATGGCAAAGGTCAGCGTTTGGGAGATATTGCTGCCAATACTACCATAATTCGGATTAAAAACAGTAAAGTTGCAGATACACTTTATACCCGGTTGCCAGATGATTTTGAAATATCTTTTCCTGAAGTTAAAAAACTTGTAGCTGAAGATTTATATACTGTTAAGGAAGTAATACAATTTCTTAAGAAATCGGGCCGAAGCATGGAGGCCATGATAATGGCTGATAAAACTAAAAAGGTTATTCAGAAGAAGATGGGAATTCAAAAAGAAATGCGGAGCGAAAACTTTTTGTTTACCGTTTTGCGGGACTATAATTATTTGCATTCTAAGTAGTACTAAGAACTGCAAATGACTAATTTTTTTCGGAGATAGTTATTTGGCAGCAATTATTCAGGTTGCATGTTATATTTATTGATTTAGGATTATCTTTCAGGGGACGCAACCTAAAACAGTATTCTTGCATCTAAAAATTAAAAGTTCCTTATGAGATTTAAAAATTCCTATGCATCGTTATTAGCTATTTTCCTGGTATTCGCTTGTGAAAAAACAGATCCTGTAAATGTCGAAAATACCGATATTCCTTTATTGAGTCAACTGATAATCGATTCTGAAATCTACAAGGAATTTACTTACAATAGTGCAAACCTTGTTACAGAAGAGAAAAGCAGTGCATGTTTTATGCAACACCAATACAATAGTAAGAACCAATTAGTGCTTACAAATTATTATGAGGATTTGCGAATGTACAGCAGTCTATACAGTACATTAGATTCAGCTCGGAATCGTGAAGAATGGGTTAGTCCTGAAAACACTGAGAGAACTGCATATAAAAGCTTTGAATACAACGAAAATGGTCAATTATCAAAGATTACTAACAACCGTTTGCACACAGGGTGTGAGTTCTATTCCCTCTTTAGCTATGATGATCAGAACAGAATTGAAAAACAGACCTTTTACTCCGGTGGTACTTCTGACGGTTTTATAAAATATGAATATGATGACATTGGCAATTTGATCATTCAAGAACATTACATTACAGATAATGAAGATGTTACATCCTTATCAAATAGTACTGTTTATTCTTTTGACAATATGAAAAACCCCTACAAGTCTTTTAATAAATTATTGATGCCGGGTTTGCATACGAATACAAATAATATTATTAAAGAAGTTTATACTCTCTATTCTTATGTTGATGGATCTATTGATGATGTAATAGTATGGGAGGATAGCTATGAATATAATGGAGAAGGATATCCTGTAAGGCAGAATGAAGCAATTGAGTATATTTACAGGTAATATTTTATCTCAGCTTAAACAGTGAAAATCAAATACATAATTTTAGGAGCCATTCTTACATTATTTGCCTCTTGCGAAGTAGGGGGTTATTTTGATCTTGATCGTTCACAATGGTTTATTTATAATGTTAATGATACCCTAGTTTTTAAAGCTGACACTTCATCTTATGATACTTTCATTATCGGTAGCATTATAAACGGTCACCAAACAATTGATGAATATCATTTTGAATTTATATGGGTAGAGTATATTGGAACAACTCAATGTGAAAATTGTCCGCTAGATAATTTTGGACGAACTAATCAACCTGTTGAAATCATTGACTTAAATGGACAATTCCCCCATGTAGGTTTTTACTATGATAATCCTACAAAATCTTACTATTTTACCGGAGATACAATTATAAAAAATATATATTTTGAGAGGGATATTCCGATTGAAGATTCAATAAACGATAAGGTGAAAGCTATATATTACTCAAATATTTTTGGTATTATACGTTACGACATGCATGATGGCAGGGTGTATAAGCTGCAGATTGAGTAAGATTACATGTCACATCCCTGCGCAGGCAGGGATGTCACTTTGAATATTATTATATCACTTCCCCATCATCCATTTTCCCAATAAATGGTTCCACAGCACGATGAAATATACCATGCACGTAAGCTATAGCCATACCGTAGTTAGTAACAGGGATACTTTTTTTCTTAGCATCCTTCAGCCGGTTGATCAGTTGCCTTCTTGTAATCATACATCCTCCGCATTGAACAACCAGTGAATAATCATCCATGGGGCGGGGGAGGCCATCCAGTCCGGCAACTGTATCGTACTCAAGCTTTTTTCCAGTGAAATTCGATATCCACCTGGGAATTTTCACCCTGCCAATGTCGTCACAGGAAACATGGTGTGAGCAGGATTCCAAAACCAATATCCGATCGCCGTCTTTCAGTTCTCCGATCTTGGGAGTGCCTTCAAGATAAGCCTGAAAATCTCCTTTTTGCCGGGCAAGAACAATGCTGAAACTAGTCAGAGGAATATCCTTTGGAATAGAAGCATCGGCTTTTAGAAATGCCTGGCTGTCTGTAATGACTAAATTTGGTTTTACGCCAGTTCTTCGCAGGAAGGCATCTACTTCTCTTTCTTTCAATACTATGGCTGTACAATCGTTATCCAGCACATCCCGGATTACCTGTTGTTGTGGTAAAATAAGCCTTCCTTCAGGGGCTTCTGCATCAATAGGAGTGATAAGCAGAACAACATCACCAGCTTGTATAAGATCACCGATGAGTCCCTGTGTTTTATAAGCTGAATCGGGAAGAGCTTCACGGATCTTTTGTACTAAAAGAGCATTGTATTTTTCGCTCTGTAATGCAGAATATTCGATCAACTCATGTTCAATTTTCTGTATTTTGTTTTTCAGTTGTACACTGGCTGGTTCAAGGTCGCTCTTATTGTGAACGATCAAATAGGGGAGTTCATTTGTATTGAATGCTGCTATCAGTTGTTCTTCTTCTTTGCCAAAATTATTTTCAGCTAACACAAGCAAGGCAAGATCAACCTGATCAATCACTGTCTTCGATTTTGCTGTGCGCAATTTTCCCAGGTCTCCCACATCATCAATTCCTGCAGTGTCGATGGCAATGACTGGACCTATGCCATTAATTTCCACAGACTTTTTCACAGGGTCAGTAGTGGTGCCGGCCACTTCGGAAACAATGGCTATGTCTTGTCCGATAAGGGCATTGATTAGGGAACTTTTTCCATTGTTCCTTCTTCCAAAAATTCCGATATGTGGTTTTGCGTCCCTTCCTTTTGCCATCTTCCTATTCTCTTATAAAAGATCTTTTAGTTTATAACCACCCCGGATAATTTTTTCGGGTTTTAGGGTTTCTTTCAACTTTGCTTTATCCATTATTTTTAATGCATCATTGGCCTTTACAACATCAGTTTTTTTCTCTTTCATATATTTTGCAAGATCTACAGCTTTGTAATAGCCAATATAGGGAAGTAGTATAGTTGTTATTGCCGGACTATTCATTACCCTGGTTTCAGAAACTTTCCAGTTAACCTTAAGCCCTGAAAACAGATTGTCCTTCATTGTTTTATTGCAGGCAATCAGAAGCTTCAGGCTTTCAATTATAGCAATACCAATGGCTGGAATGTAGGCATTTAATTCAAGGCATCCTTGTGCTGAGAGACTGGTTATTAAGGTATCGTTTGCATAAATACGGGCAGTTGAGCTAATTACAAATTCAGGAATTACCGGATTCACTTTTCCGGGCATAATGGAACTTCCAAGCTGTTTTTTCGGAATTTCAATTTCTCCACCATGCAGATCAGAGGCAAGTATACGTATGTCATTCGATATTTTTTCCAGATTCACAGCATGTGCTTTTATTATGCCATGCACTTCAACCAAAGAATCGATATTGGAAGTTGCATCGGAAAGATTCTCTCCGCGTGTTACCGGAAGTTTTGTAATGGTTTGAAGTTTTGTAACAACTTCATTTACAAAATATGCAGGTACGGCAACGGATGTTCCTATAGCACTGCCTCCGATATTAACCACCTTTATTCGTTCCAGACATTTTGATATGCGCCACCAGTCGCGGGAGAGTGCATCATTATAGGATCCAAACAAACGACCAAATGTAGTTGGAACTGCTTCCTGCATTTGAGTATACCCCAGACGAAGTATGTTCCTGTATTTTTTCTCCAGTCTTTCAGTTTCTCCTCTGGATGCATTCACCGAAGCCTCAAGTTTTAAAAGAAGTTTCATTATAGCAATACGCAATGCAGTGGGCACAACATCATTTGTCGACTGGAAAATATTAGCATCTTCGATTGGATCAATTATATTGTACTCACCAGGACTATGACCTGTTTTTTTAAGCGAAATATTGGCAATAATCTCATTCACATTCATGTTTATGCTTGTTCCGGCGCCGCCAGAAATACCAGGTAAAACGAATTGATCAAAATGTTCTCCCTGCTCGCATTCTTCAGCACTTTGAATCATGGCATCAAAGATCTCATTGGAAATGGTTTTTATATTGAGTTTATTCAGATCAAATTTATCTTTGGCTTTCGTAAAAAATTCTTTGGCAGTGAGAAAGCAGGCTTTTTTCACTGTGGCCATTGCTTGGTACCATTCCATTGGAAAGGGAGAATTGTCAGGAAAATTTTCCTTCGCTCTTATGGAGTGAATACCATAGAGAGCATCCTCACAAAGCTGTCTTTCACCGATAAAATCTTTTTCAGAACGCATTAAAATATTAGCTAATGAATAAGAATTTCGCAAAGCTATGAATTTATCACAATTTCCTTGAGTATTATAGGCAGTGTTACTTGTGAATTATTTGGTTAATATTTTGTCTGATAATTAGATCAAGAGGAATGCTATATCACCGATAAGTATTATATTTGCAGGAAATTTCCAATAAACTTACTAAATCTTATAAAATGAAATATTTAGCGAAAAAAACATTAATATTTTTAATTGGACTTTTTTTGATTGCAAGCTGCCGACCTAGCGCACAAAAAACATCTGATCAGGAATCGAAGTCAGATCTTTTGGGAAAAGCTGAGATTGAAAAAAGTATTAAAGAGGCAGCTTACCCCCTTCCTGAGCCTTTTGAAGTGTACGTTATGCTGGAAGATATTGGAACAAAATACCTAGGGAACGTATTAAATCCGGTTGATAATGTTAAGAATTATTATTCCCAAAAAGATAAGGCTCTTAATGTTGGTGTATATGCAGCAGATTTAGGTTATGCGGTTACTTATAAAAAACAGCAGGATATTAAAATCTATTCCAAAGCACTGAAATCCCTGGTTGATGACCTTGGAATCAGTGTCGACTACACTCAGCTTCAGAGTGAGGAATCACGTCAGGAACTTGTTGATAAAGACTCGCTGGTAGCTTATATCTCTACTATTTTTTATGATAGTTATACATTTCTCTACAGGGAAAGCACTCCTTCTCTTGCTGGCCTGATGGCTGCAGGAGCCTGGACAGAAGGACTTTATATAGCTACGCATATTTCCGACGATTCATTTAATAATACTGATATTGTAAGAATTATTCATGAACAAGGTAAATCTTTGGAAGAACTTATTCAATTGCTCAGCAAATTTGAAGAAGATGATATGGTAGTGAATCTTTTGGGAGCCTTTAAAAAACTTGATGCATTGTATAAGGAAGCTGGTGATAGTCTGACTAAGGAACAGCTGAAATCTATAATCTCTGTTATTGAAACTATACGAGAAAGCATTATTTCCTAGAAATTATTAAAAACTAAAAATAGCCCTTTCGAAAGAATGGGCTATTTTTCTTGTATATACTTAAATAATGAATGAATCAGTACTTAAGGCTCTGATGCGTTTATTTGCAATGGTGGCAAATGTGAACGAAGAAGGATTTGCACGCAATGAGCGAGATGTAGTATCTGAGTATCTCCAACGTCAATTTAGTAAGGAATTAGTTGATCAATACCTGAGTTTATTTGATAGCTATGTTGAAGAATATCATCAGGAACAAAAATCTCGGCTCGAAGTGGAACTTGACAGAGTAGACCATGATCGTTCAAATGCAATAGCTACACTTTGTGAGAAATTAAATACTGAATTGGAACAAGCTCAAAAAATACTTGTTCTGCTCTACCTCCTTGATTTTATTTATAGCGATGAAGTTCTTTCAAATCAGGAATTAGAGTTTATAAAGCTTGTGGCAGACAGTTTAAAAATTCCTAAACTAGAATTTGAAGATGCATCTTCTTTTACTTTTGACCGGATTGAGAAAATAAAAACTGTTTCTAATTTATTATTCATTGATAAGGGTTTGGCTCCTGAAAATAAAAAGATCAAGCACATTCATGTTGAGAAAATTGAGGGAAGAATTAAGGTATTACACATCGTTAGCACAAATACCTATGTATTTAGGTATAATGGCAACATGGATCTTTTACTGAATGGACATAACATTCGTCCTAATCGCACCTATATCTGGGCAGTAGGCTCGGTGCTTAAAAACTCTCGTTTTGGTTCCATTTATTATACATGGATTGCAGGGCGCTATATTCAGGCTACAACTAAATCAAATTTTGTTTTTGAAGCTAAAGAAATCGAATTTGCCTATGGAAACGGACCAAATGGAATTAAACCATTTAGTCTGAATGAAGAGTCGGGAAGACTTATAGGTATTATTGGCGGTAGCGGTAGCGGTAAGTCAACTCTTTTAAAGCTGCTGAGTGGTATCATTAAACCCAAAAGAGGTTCTATTCTCATCAATGGCTTCGATATTCATAAAAACAATCAGAAATTGGAAGGTGTGATTGGTTATGTACCACAGAATGATTTTCTGATAAAGGAACTTACTGTGTTTGAAAATCTCAGGTACAATGCGCGTTTATCATTCAGCCATTATTCCGATGAATTGATCAGTCAGGTTGTTGATGAGGCGCTGATGAATTTTGACCTGGTTGAAGCTAGAGACCTAAGGGTAGGTGATGGTCTCAATACCTATTTGAGCGGTGGTCAGCGTAAACGCCTGAATATTGCACTTGAATTAATCAGGGAGCCATCCATTCTTTTTGTTGATGAGCCTACTTCCGGATTATCCTCAGCCGATTCTGAAAAAGTAATGAATTTATTAAAACGCCAGACTTTTAAAGGAAAGCTGGTTTTTGCCAATATTCATCAACCTTCCTCGGAAATATTTAAGCTATTTGATAAACTCCTCGTTGTTGACCAGGGAGGAAGAGTAATATATTATGGCAATCCGCATGAAGCCATTGGCTATTTTAAGAGAATAAACCACTATGTTGATGCCGAAGAAAGCGAATGTCTGACCTGTGGAAATATAAATCCTGACCAGATATTGCGGAATGTTGAAGCTCGTGTTGTTGATGTTAACGGACGTCTTACCAGAGATAGAAAAATTTCACCTGAAGAGTGGCATTCCCTGTACATTGAGAAAATTGAACCAAACATTCGTAAGATTAATCGCCCTTATACTAATGTTATTCCTGAAAGCTTGTACCAAATACCCGGAAGATGGGAGCAGGTAAAGATCTTTTTTGGTCGCGACTTTTGGGCTAAGCTCAAGAATCATCAGTATTTGTTTATTACTTTATTGGAGGCTCCTGTTCTTGCCTTGATCCTGGCTTTTTATACGCGCAGTTCAAAAGATATGTCAGGCTTACCGGTGAACTATAATTTTGGGATGAACGAGAACCTGCCTGCGTATCTTTTTATGACAGTAATTGTATCCTTATTTCTTGGACTGGTTCTTAGTGCCGAAGAAATATTCCGCGACAGAAAAATCATGGAGAGGGAACGCTTTCTGAACCTGAGTCGGTTTAGTTACTTAAGCTCAAAAATAAATATACTTTTCCTTATATCGGCTATTCAGATGTTGCTCTTTGTGGCAGTTGGTAATACCTTACTGGAAATCAGAGACATGAGCTGGAGATATTTTTTAATTCTATTCTCAGCCTCATGTTGGGCCAATATGGTAGGTCTGAATATTTCCTCAGGATTTAAATCGGTAATTACCATTTATATTCTGGTACCACTAATCCTGGTGCCTCAATTACTTTTTAGCGGTGTTGTAGTTAATTTTCATAATCTTAACAGATCAATTTACAGTGCAAAAACAGTTCCTCTTGTTGGTGAACTTATGACTTCACGCTGGGCATACGAAACATTGGTGGTGACTCAATTTAAAGATAACAGGTTTCAAAAAGAGATTTTTCATCCTGAAATGCAAATAAGTGAGACGATGTTTAAGAAAGCATTTCTTATACCGAAATTGCGTAAGGTTGTTGATGAATGTAACGGCAGTTCCAATGAAAATCCTTTGTTTAAAAAAAATAATAGTATTCAATTACTGATTAATGAAACGGAAAAAATTGGAGCAGATCTGAACATAAATACTGATAATATTTTAGCAGACTTACGTAAAGGCAGGTTTACCGATTCAAATGCTATTGCGCTAAATAAATTTTATAATCTGGCATGGAAGAATTATCATTCTAAATATTTAAAAGCAGTAGGTGAAAGGGAAAAAACCTTATCGACTCTTAATTCACTTTATGCCGGTAATGAAGGACTGACTTCGATGAAGTACAAGTATGCAAATAACAAGTTATCTGCTCTTGCAAAAAATGATAATGAAATGGTTGAATATGTGGTTTTTGATAATGAGATTGTACGCTTACGTGACCCGATCTATACGCTGCCCTGGCTTAATAATGGCAGGGCCCATTTTTATGCACCCTACAAAAAATTTATGGGTGTTTATTTCGATACTTTCTGGTTTAATCTACTAGTCATTTGGATATCTACAGGTTTTTGGTTTGTATGCCTCTATTATGACCTCTTGCGGAAACTAATTACCTATTTTGAAAATATGCAGATGCAGCGGTTCAATCGAAGGGTTTTAAAAATCGTGAAATAAACTGAGATAAGAAAGTAGATGATACTATTTTCTATCCGTATTGGTTTTGATGCTAGAGAGATCTGAAATCCTTATATCTTTTAACATGATCAAGGCCGCTAATTTATGACGGCCTTGATCGTTTGATTTATTTAAATATTTTAGGAAGACTTTTTAAATGCTACAATAAGATCATCTTTAATGTCTTCAATGTGTTCTATGCCTGTGGAAATTCGTAACAAGCCTGGTTCTACTCCGGAAGAAATCTGTTCTTCAAGGCTTAGTTGTTCATGAGTAGTTGAACTTGGGTGAATAATCAGTGTTTTTGAATCACCTACATTTGCAAGGTGACTTATCAGGTTCACATTATTCACCAGTTGATCTGCAACTTTTTTTCCACCCTTCACTTTGAACGTGAGTACTCCTCCAAAACCATTTTTGAGGTATTTTTTAGCGAGTTTATGATGTGGACTGTCTTCCAGGCCGGGATAATTTACCTGTTCTACCCAATCAAGTGTTTGCAACCATTTAGCTAATGCAAGAGCATTTTCATTTATTCTGTCTAGTCGAAGTGAAAGTGTCTCCAATCCCTGGATAAACAGAAATGAATTAAAGGGACTCAATGCATTGCCATAATCTCGTAAACCTTCAACTCGCGCTCTTATTATGAATGCAATGTTTCCGAAAGCACCGCCTGTGCCAAAAACTTCCCAGAATTTCAGACCATGATAACCTTCAGAGGGTTCTGTAAACATTGGAAATTTACCATTTCCCCAATTGAAATTCCCGGCATCAACTATAACTCCCCCAATGCTGGTTCCATGTCCGCCTATCCATTTTGTGGCCGACTGAACAACCACATTGGCTCCATGTTCGATAGGACGGAAAATATAACCTGCTGCCCCAAAAGTATTATCAACGATCAGGGGAATATTATTTCTTTTTGCTACCTCTGCAATTGCATCAAAATCAGGGATATTGAATTTCGGATTGCCAATGGTTTCAAGGTAAATGGCCTTGGTCTTTCCATCAATCAACTTTTCGAATTCAGATGGCTCATCACCATCAACAAATTTTACTAGTATTCCTAAACGTTTGAACTGAACTTTAAACTGGTTGTATGTTCCTCCATACAAGTAGGAGGTAGAGATAAAATTATCTCCTGCTTCCAGAATATTTGTCAGAGCCAGAAACTGGGCCGATTGACCCGATGAGGTTGCAAGTGCTGCTGCACCACCTTCGAGAGCTGCAATTCGTTTTTCAAACACATCGGTGGTTGGATTCATTATTCGTGTGTAAATATTTCCGAATTCTTTCAATCCAAAAAGATTTGATGCATGATCAGAATCTTTGAATAAAAAAGATGATGTCTGGTAGATAGGCACTGCTCGTGAGAGTGTCTCATCAACTTCATGTCCGGCATGTAATTGCAGGGTTTCGTAACGATAATTTTCAGCCATAATTTTATAGAATTTGAAATGAATATACAATCAATAGTGAAGAAATATGCACAGAAATGTGCAAGCAAAGGGGCATGCCTGTTTATGACATGCAATAACAGCAGCAACACATGCACATAGGCTTGTGCGGCATAAAAAGTGAATTTTTCTTAATGTGTTGTTTTGTACTGTCCATATTTATCTGAATGATGATGCAAAGATTAGTATTCTTTTTTAATCATACAACTGAAATAGCAAAAAAAGACATGAATATCTTTAATAACTGTTAATAACAAAAAAAAAGCATCATGGTACTGATGCCTTTTTGTTTATATGTCGGTTGATTAAGGTTTCTATTCTATCCTGATCCTTTCATAATGAGAGTAATCATTTCCTTCGATTTTTACCATGTATAATCCTTGCGGATACCTGGAAAGATTAAACCGGATTTTATGATTTTCTGAAGTACTTTGAATTGTATGTCTAATCAGAGATTTTCCTGTTATAGAAATTATTTCAATGTAATATTCTCCTTGCGGGTAATTTTCAAGTTCAACAACAAATTCTCCTTCTGAAGGATTAGGAAATATAGCGGTTGTAACTTTTTTTGTGGTTGCTGAATGAATATTGTCGCAAATAATCTTTGAAACTGCAACCTCATCAGAAAATTCACAACCCGTTGAGTTATCGGTAACCGTGACACTAAAGACACCATTTTCAGCTTGAATAGTTTGGGTGGTCTCATATGTTGACCATTGATATTCATCCCAGTCATCACCTGCATCAAGCACACTGAAATTAGCATCACAAGTTGGTTCTTGTACAATAATACCAGCATAATTCATTAAATCACATGTATCTGGGCAGCTTAGTGTACTCACGGTGACCTCATCATCATACTCACAACCGGAAAAATGTGTAACAGTTACACTAAAAGTTCCATCTTCAACTGTAATTGTTTGGGTTGTTTCATCTGTTGACCACAGATATTCATCCCATTCATCACCTGCATCAAGTAAATTAACATTGTTATCACAAGAGCTTGGGGGAGTGACATCTATTGCCACCCAATCAATCAGGTCACATGGATTGATAAGTTCCAGGTCATCCAGTATCAGTTCGCTACCTACTTCTCCACTTCCACCATCACCAATGCCAAAATAGATTGTAGTACTGAAAATATAACCTATTTCTGTAATTTTAGCGGTTGGAGGATAAATTAGATCTACAGTAAATGGTGTATATTCATCCTCAGCTAACAAGAGATGTGGAATTTCATAAACGTTGTCTTGGTCATCAACAAGACGAACAACAACAATAGCAGAATCGTTTAAAACCGGCATAAACTTATAATAGCCCGTGAGTTGAACCGGATTAAAATCAATTGGAAATGTTGGGATTTCATTAAAGTTAATTTCCCCCGAATGATATGAGGTAAGAAAACTAGCCACGATATCTATAAATCCATCGTAATCAAGGAATTTGGTTTCAACAGCTTTTATACTAATGGCATAATCTCCTGAATGAGCATCAGTAATTCGTGTAGCAGAAGTATCACCACCAAATAAGTGTACAAGTACATTCGCGGTTGCATGGTTTTCAGGATCAAAATAGGCCTCATCTTCCCATACTTCAAAATCACAATTCAGGATGGAGTCAGAAATAGCTCCAAACCAGAGTGAATCTGCCTGCAGCCAATTTCCGGGTTGAGAATTGAATGGATTAGTACTTGTGATAGCAATGAAAACGGTATCCGGTATTTCAGCAAGCGTACCAATTTCCCAGCCCAACTTTGTATATGAGCTCTGATCACCTACAATTGGGAACATATCCTGCCCAATAACGCTTCCGTTAAGTTTAAAGGAAACAAGTACTAAGGCCGTATCATCTGTTGCAAGGTCATATTTGAAATATCCAAACAATGAATCCGGGATTGCTGAAATAGGGATTCCACCTGTATATTCAAGCATAGCTGCATCACCATCTGTAATTGTCCCGTTTGAAGTGACATAACCGAACAATGTATCAGAGTTAATTTCAACGGATTCAATACGAAGAGCATAATCACCACTATAACTATCTTCTGTCATCGAGGCAGTCTGAATATCATATCGAAATGATTCCAAATTTCCGGTGTTCCAGCTCTCAGGTTCTTCGTAAAGAACTTTCATTTCCCATTCCTCAAAACCACCATTGGGAAGGTATTGGGCCTTAACAATTGATATGCTTGCACTACAAAGAATGCTTAACATAATTAATTGAGATTGTTTCATAGTAAGTTGGTTTGTTAAGTTTTTATATCAAATAAAAATACAAAGAATTTTAAAAATTCCATAATTGATTTTGTGCTTAAATTATACCAGGCTCTTAAAATCCTTTTTTATAAACATTTACTAATATATTACTAGGCTATAAATAAGAAGTTTATAATCTCAATCAATAACAAAAGATGAATTAAATCATTAAGAAAATGATTGCAGATACATAAAAAATTACTATCTATGTACTGCTATTTTTTGGTTGACCGCCATTTTGCATTCTTGCATACTACCCATAAAACTCTAAATCATAATTATTTAGTGGTACTAACTGTTTTCATATTCAGGTTTATTTATTTAAAGTCACAAAGGCTTAAAGTATCAATGTAACTATGATTGAATTTCAAATTCAAATAAAAAAGTAAAGTATGGCAAAAGTAAAAGGAGCCATTGTGATTGATATCGAGAGGTGTAAAGGCTGTGAAGTCTGTTTAGCAGCATGTCCGACTGCTGTTATTAATATGGCGCCCGCTGTCAATGGAAAAGGTTACCATTATGCTTATATGGAAAATCCTGACAGCTGCACAGGTTGTGCAAATTGTGCTATTGTATGTCCTGATGGCGTCATCACAGTCTATCGTAAAAAAGTAAACGCTGAAATTTAATACTTGTAATGGGAGAACTACGCTTAATGAAAGGCAACGAGGCAGTTGCTGAAGCAGCAATCAGAGCAGGAGCGGATGCCTATTTTGGCTATCCAATAACCCCTCAATCTGAGATAATGGAATACCTTGCCTTGCAGGAACCACATAAAAGAACTGGGATGGTACTGCTGCAGGCAGAAAGTGAACTTGCCGCAATTAATATGGTTTATGGTGCTGCAAGTACAGGAAAAAAGGCCATAACATCATCTTCCAGTCCGGGCATTAGCCTGAAAATGGAAGGTATATCTTACCTGGCAGGATCTGAACTTCCTTGTGTGATAGTAAATGTTGTTAGAGGAGGTCCGGGACTTGGAACCATTCAACCCTCGCAAGCTGATTATTTTCAGGCAACAAAAGGTGGTGGACATGGGGATTACCATCTTATTGTTCTTGCGCCGGCTTCAGTTCAGGAAATGTCAGATTTTGTTAAACTTGGATTTGACCTGGCATTTAAATACAGAAATCCTGTTATGATACTTACAGATGGAGTGATCGGGCAGATGATGGAAAAAGTTGAACTGTTTGATCCTATACCAAGAATTACTGAATTCGATCAATCATGGGTAACCACAGGAAAAACTCCGGACCGTGAGAGAAATATTGTTACATCTCTTGATCTTGATCCTTTGGGAATGGAACAACATAACAAAGATCTCAGTGCGAAATACAACAAACTTAAAGAAGAGGATGTAAGGTATGAAATGATTGATTGTGACAATGCAGAATATATTTATATTGCATATGGTTGCTCTGCAAGGATTTGTCAGAAAGCAATTAAACTTGCCAGGGAAGAGGGCATAAAGATCGGACTTCTCAGGCCCATTACTTTATTTCCTTTTCCAACAAAAATACTGGCTGAATTAGCAGAGCATGTTAAAGGTATGCTTTCTGTGGAGTTAAATTCGGGACAGATGATTGAAGATGTGAAACTTTCAGTAAACGGTAAGATACCGGTTGAACACTTTGGTCGTAACGGAGGTGTTATTCATTCTCCAGATGAAGTTCTTGAAGCAATGAAATCTACATTTATTTTGAAATCATGAAAATTGAATCAGAAACATTAACAATGGACATAAAAGAAATTATACAGGAAGAAAATCTGGTTTACAAGAAAACAAGTTGTATGACAGATGATGTACTATCCTTTTGTCCAGGCTGTGGTCATGGTGTAATACACCGGATGACTATGGAAGTTGTAGAAGAGATGGGAATAAGATCTGATACCATTGGTGTTGCATCTGTGGGATGCTCGGTTTTAGCCTATGATTTCATGGATATAGATATGACTGGAAGTGCTCATGGAAGGGCTCCGGCTGTTGCAACAGGTATAAAACGTTGCTGGCCCGATAAGTTTGTTTTTACTTACCAGGGAGATGGTGATTTGGCAGCTATTGGAACTGCGGAAACAATTCATGCCTGCAACCGGGGAGAGAATATTACCATCATTTTTGTCAACAACGGCATTTATGGAATGACCGGTGGACAAATGGCGCCCACAACACTGGAGGGAATGAAATCATCTACTACTCCTTATGGACGAGATATCGATTTGATGGGAAATCCGCTCAAAATAAGTGAACTGGTGAGTCAATTGCCCGGCACTTATTATGTCTCACGTCAAGCGGTTCATACACCTGCTCTTGCACGGAAGGCTAAGAAAGCCCTTAGAAAAGCTTTTGAAAACCAAAAGGAGAAAAAGGGTTTATCACTGATTGAATTTGTTTCAAATTGCAACTCAGGTTGGAAAATGTCACCAGTAAAATCCAACAAATGGCTGGATGAAAATATGCTGCCATTTTATCCTCTTGGTGATATAAAAATAGATGGAAAACTAATTAAATAATATCTTGTCTTAATTGTTTTATCATGAATGAAGAAATAATTATTGCCGGTTTTGGAGGTCAGGGAGTTTTGTCTATGGGGAAAATCCTTGCATATTCCGGAATAATGCAAAAAATGGAAGTAAGCTGGATGCCATCTTATGGTCCTGAAATGCGGGGAGGAACAGCTAACGTAACAGTAATTCTCAGTGACGACAGGATAAGCTCACCCATTATCAACTCTTATGATACAGCTATTATCCTGAACCAACAGTCAATGGATAAGTTTGAACCCATGATTAAGCCTGGTGGTATTCTCTTATATGATACAAATGGGATCACTCGCCATCCTGAAAGAAAAGATATTACAGTCTACCAGGTTGAAGCAACAAAAGAGGCAACTAAAATGGGTGCTGCTCGTGCATTCAACATGATTGTACTGGGTGCTTATCTTAAAATAAAACCTCTTGTTCAAATAGATAATGTGGAGAGTGGACTTAAAAAATCTCTACCTGAAAGACATCATCACCTTATTCCGATGAATATTGATGGAATAAAAAGAGGCCTTGAGATTGTTACTCAAAAAAATTAATCAGCTCTAAATTACTCTTTATAAATTGATTAGCAATAATAACCCTCGTATGGAGTGATTTTTGTCATCGTATTTAGGTGGTAATCCTCTACTAATTAACCTGATATAAATCCTACTTTCCTATAAGTCTTCTCATTGCTTGTAGCCTAACGTTAGTAATGACGTTGCGTATTATTATATAAGTTATTAAAACTTAACAGCAATGAAGACAATTATAGCAATATCGTTAATTTTAATTACAACTTCAGCTTATTTACTCGCTGAAGAGAGTTCAGAAGGAACATCTAAAGCATACTACGGATTTTCAACATCAATAATAAACACCGGAACGGGTCATGGCATTGGATATACCATTAATGGAAACATAACAAAAGGTAGAAAATCTCTTGAAGTGGGATTAATATATAGTGACAGGGATTCAAAAATTGGTGGAGGGGACTTCAAATACAGAATATTTTTAGGTAATATGGATCGTTTACATAGCGATTCTAAAATATTTACTGCTTATCTTCAATACAACCTGGTATATCAGAAAGGAATGTCATGTTCACCTGAAATTGTTTCATTGGGCGATGTTACATATATGATAGAATCTGACCCGGGAATGATTGCTACTATTGGACATTACATTTCTTATGGAAATAAAATTCAAGTTTTCAGAAATGCTTACTTCGATACTTCATTAGGGTTTGGATATTATAAGGGATCACTTGATAAGGTCAACGGACCTGGAACCTTTGGAATTCATAATGAAAATAGCGGATTTACCTATTCATTCAAAATAGGTTTTGGATATACATTCAAATAATTATAGAGGCGGTTGATAAAGTGAGAGAAATGGAAAAGCCTCCTTATGGAGGCTTTTTATATATACAATTTTCTTTGTGAAATGAATTCGTAAACCTTTTCACTAAGGAAATACCTAACATCTTTACTTTCTTTAAGAGCATTGCGTATGAAACTGGAAGAGATCTCTATTTTTGGAGCTTCTTTCAACATAGTGATATTTTTATGTTGAAAGAGATTAACTCTCTTTTCAGTATTTCTTGGATAAATATAACGGTGATAATTATTCGTTATCAGCTCATAATTTTTCCACTTATGAAATGTATCAAGCCCATCGGAACCCATCAGCAGAATGAATTCTCTCTTCGGGTATTTTTCAGACAGATAGGTTAATGTATCAATTGTATAGGATGGTTGAGGCATTCTGAATTCAATATCACAAATGTTAAATCGTTGGTCCTTTCCTATGGCTAGTTCTACCATTTCAAGTCGAAATTGGTCATTTAAAAGAGATTCTTTCTTTTTTAAAGGATTATGCGGACTGATAACAAACCATATCTGTTTAAGGTCAGTATACTCTACAAAGTAATTGGCCAACGCCATATGACCTATATGGATGGGATTGAATGAACCAAAAAATAGTCCGGTTTTCATAATGCCAGGTTTGGGGAAACAATATGTATTATTTAAGCATAAGAATGGCAAATTTAAGCCAGAGATGCTTTAACAATTTCCATGACTTGATTTACTACATCATCAAAATTTTCGTTAACAACAATGTGATCAAATTTTCGGGCATAGGTATTTTCCATATTGGCCTTACGAACTCGCCTTACAATACTATCTTCAGTATCTGTATTTCTGGATCTCAGACGTTCTTCAAGGACTTCAATAGAGGGAGATTTAATAAATATAGAAATTGAGTCTTCTTTGTAACTTCTTTTTATGCTCATTGCCCCATTTACATCAACATCAAACAATACATTCTTTCCCATGCTTTTCAGACGCTCTATTTCAATTTTTAACGTTCCGTAATACTGCTTCGGATATACTTCTTCCCACTCCAGAAATTCATTGTCTTCAATTTTCGATTTGAAACTGTCAATGCTCAGAAAATAATAATCCTGGCCATTAACTTCTTCATCTCTTTTTGTTCTGCTCGTTGCAGAAATAGAAAAGGAAAGGTTAAATGCATCATTTTGGAGTATTTGTTTTGCAATACTCGATTTGCCAGCTCCTGAAGGCCCCGATAGTATTATAAGTTTTCCTGCCATTTTTTATAAGTTATAATACATTCATCAATTGTTCCTTAATTTTTTCAAGTTCATCTTTCATCTGAACAACAATTTTTTGTATTTCAGAATGATTGGCTTTTGAGCCAATAGTATTTATCTCCCGCCCCATCTCCTGAGTAATAAAACCCAGTTTTTTTCCAACAGTAATGTTTTCTTCCAATACTTCAAAGAAATATTTGCAGTGGTTTTCAAGACGTACTTTTTCCTCAGTAATATCTATCTTTTCAAGGTAGTATATCAACTCTTGCTCAAAACGATTCTGGTCAATTTTGTTACTTTCAAAGACTTCCGAGATATTGGAATCTATTTTCTCCCGGATGGATGTAATGCGCTCCTCTTCAAACGGTTTTATTTCTTTCAACTTGGCTAATATATCATTAACCCGGCTGGTAATATCTAAGTGTAACGCTTTTCCCTCCTGATTTCTGAAGTCTTCAATTGCCTGAATTGCTTCCAGTATTTTCTTCATCACCAACTCCCATTCACTTTCATCCAGTTCTTCTTTATCAATCTTCAATGCATCAGGAAAACGCATGATGGTTTGTAATATAGCATCGTTATTTTCAAGCTTTAATTCCTTGAGTAAGTCTGACATCTGGCGGAAATATTCTTTCACCAATGGTCCATTAATTCGTGCAGTACTTGCAATATCTGTATCTTCGAATGTTATGATACATTCTATTTTACCCCTTTGCAATTTTTGCGATAGCAAGTTTCTGATCTCCATATCCTTCTGCTTATAGATATTTGGCAAGCGGGAATAGATATCCAATTGTTTGCTATTAAGGGTTTTAATTTCAATAGTAACAACTTTTTTTGTGAGTTCACAAACTGCTTTCCCAAAACCGGTCATTGATTGTATCATCTGATAATACAGAATTATAATTTCTCTACTAAGATAATATTTATTGATTATACTGGAGTATCAATCTTTGCTTCATTGTGTTTCACAATCACTTTCTTTTTCCAGTTGCCTGTAAGATAATAGAAAGATGAAAATATTGCACCTATCATCCAGGCGATAGGAACAGCCCACCATATTCCAATTTCACCATACCTCTCTGAGAGGAAATATGCAAATGGAATTCTGATTATCCAAAGAGAGAACAAGGTTATAAACATGGGGATAATTGTATCACCTGCACCTCTTAAGACTCCATTAATAGAAAACATTGTACTAAAAATAATGTATGAGGAGCTTACAATAATCAGATATTCAACTCCTGTTTCAATAACATTTACATCTTTTGTAAACAATCTCATTAAAGAAAACCGGAACACCAGAACGATTACAGTAATGATAAGCGATACTAAAGCTGACATGCCCAATGTTGACAGAAGTCCTGATCTTACTCTGGTTGCTTTGTTGGCACCCATATTTTGCCCAACAAAGGTTGATAATGCCTGGCCAAATGTCATTGCAGGAAGCATTGCGAGACTGTCTATTCTTCCTGCAACTGAATATGCTGCCACTACATTGGTACCGAAATCATTCACAATACGAAACAAAGCCATCATTCCAAATGCAACAAAAGTCTGTTGAAATCCAGCAGGTACACCAATCTTCACACTCTTCCAGAAGATTTCCCAGTCAAAAACCAGTTCTTTTAATCTTAGTTGAACTATTTTATGAGTCTTGTTAAGATATAATATTGCCGTAATGAATGCCCCACCATGTGAAAGAATGGTTGCCCAGGCAGCTCCCTGAATTCCAAATCCCAGGTACTTAACAAAAAGCAGATCAAATCCAATATTCGATATAGAGGCCATAATCATGAACACCAGCGGAGTTATTGAATCTCCAAGTCCTCGCAGAATAGCACTTGTTCCATTGAAACCAAAAAGCAATACAGTTCCAAGTAAAAATGTATTCAGATAGGCAGTTGCCTGGGGTATTACTTCAGGAGGCAATTTGATCAAAGTAAATATTTCTTTACTGAATGTTATGCCCACAGTCATAATAACAATGGAGGCAAAAAATATGAATATATAGAGTGTGTCAATTGTACGCCTGACTCTCTTATAATCTTTGGCTCCAAAATATTGTGAAATAACAATAGTACCTCCGGAAGCAATTCCTATTACAAAGGAGATCAGGGCAAAAATCACAGGGAATGAAGCTCCAACAGCTGCAAGTG
>CAYWBC010000041.1:0-36684 GCA_964456285.1 uncultured Bacteroidales bacterium | reverse complement strand
ATGTTGTTCCTCCCCCTGAAGCATCCACAACACTGGTGAAAGGAGAAGGAGAAGTATTGTAACAAATAGACTCATCAGCAGCTATAGTACCTGGGAGCAGTTGAGCATAAACAGTGATGGTTATAACATTTGAATATTGTGTTCCACAAGCAAAAGTTGAAATAGCAGCTCTTCGATATTCAGTAGTCTGGGTCAGGTTTGATGGTTCTGTATATGTTGCATTAATGGCCCCTGGAATATCTGTCCATGGACCGCCACCTGTTCTTGACTGCCATTGGTAAGTTAATCCACCACCACCCGAAGCATCTACAACACTTGTAAATGGAGTAGGTGTAGTATTGTAACAAATGGACTCATCAGTTGCAATAGTACCTGGGAGCAGCTGAGCATAAACAGTGATAGTTATAACATTTGAATATTGCGTTCCACATCCAGATGCAGAGATAACAGCTCTTCGGTATTCAGTATCCTGTGTTAATGTTGCTGTTTCAGTAAATGTAACATTTGTAGCTCCTGAAATATTGGTCCAGGGGCCTCCACCAGCTCTTGATTGCCACTGGTATGAGAATCCACCACCTCCTGAAGCATCAGCTATACTTGTGAAAGGAGAAGGAGTTGTATTGTAGCAAATAGCCTCATCAGCTGCGATAGTACCAGGAAGCAGTTGAGCATAAACAGTGATGGTGATCACATTTGAATATTGCGTACCACAACCAGAAGCAGAAATGACAGCTCTTCGGTATTCAGTGTTTTGAGTTAATAAGGCAGTTTCGGTATAAGTTGAATTTGTGGCACCAGCAATATCATTCCATGGGCCTGCACCAACTCTTGACTGCCATTGGTATGAAGTTGTTCCTCCACCAGAAGCATCAACTACACTGGTGAAAGGAGAAGGAGAAGTATTGTAACAAATAGACTCATCAGCAGCAATAGTACCTGGAAGCAGTTGAGTATAAACAGTGACAATAATAACATTTGAATATTGTCCTCCACAGCCTGCAGTTGAGATTGCACGCCGGCGATATCTTGTTGTTTCAGTTAAATTGGATACTTCAGTGTAATCAGGATTGGTGGCACCAGCAATTATTGTCCAGGATCCAGCACCTATTCTTCGATACCATTGATAAGTAAAACCACCACCTCCTGAAGCAGGTGTTAAACTAGTAAATGGAGTAGGGATTGTATTATAACAAATGGACTGACTGGTACCAACTGTACCCGGTAGGAGTTGTGCATAAACTGAGATGGTTATTGTGTTTGAATATAATGTACCGCAACCTGAAGCAGAAATCACAGCTCTGCGGTATTCAGTATCTTGTGTTAATGTTGTTGTTTCAGTGTAATTAGCATTTGTAGCTCCTACAATATTAGTCCATGGCCCGCCACCAGCTCTTGATTGCCACTGGTAAGAAATAGTTCCCCCTCCGGAAGCATCCACAATACTGGTAAATGGGGAAGGTAAAGTATTGTAACATATGATTTCATCTGCTGCTATCTGACCAGCATTCATAGCTGGAAATACTGTTACTGTAAGAATATTTGAATAAACAGTTCCACAACCTGATGTAGATATAGCCGCACGTCTGTAGTAGGTTGTTTGAATCAGATTTCCAGGAACGTTATATGTCTCTGAGGTTGCACCTCCAATATTTGACCATGAACCTCCGGAAATGCTGTCCTGCCATTGATAAGTATGACCCCAACCTCCTGAGGCAGATCCAGAATTTGTAAATGCGGCAGGAGAGGTATTGAAACAAATTGATTGATTACTTGCAATTGAACCTGGACTTAAATCAGTAGGGATACTGTCATGTGGAGGGAAGAAAAACAGAGTAGATGAATTGAGGGGACCGCAATTGTATGAATCATTTACAGTTACATTATATATTCCCTGACCTACCCCATTCTTAAATGAAGTAGTTTCACCTCCCGGACTCCAGGAATAAGAATAAGGCGGATTACCACCTGAAACAACTGCTGCTAAATTAGCATCTGTAGATGAAGGACAAGATAGACGTTGTGTAACAACAATTGAAGGAGCTGACAGAACATCATCCTGAACAGTTGCCTGAGTTGCTGGGTGTCCGACAGTAACTGAACTACCTATATCAGTTACCTGGATATAATAAGCGCCTGCGGCAACTTCATTGAATACCTCATTATCTGCAGTTGAACTAAAGCCGTCGAGAAGTACAGCATCAAAAGGCGGTAAACTGGGGTTTTTATCCCAAAGCGCATAATAATAATCACCTCCACCATTTACAGTAGAGACAAGAACTCTTCCATTTCCTAATATACAACTGACATCATCAGTTGTATAGCTGAAATCGAACTGAGAATATGAACTTAACGCAGTGAAAATCGTGACTATAAAAAGTAGTAGTCTGCTATATTTAGTTAACTTTTTCATATTGTAAAGATTCTTAACTTTTGATTATTTTTTACTCACTTCTACTCTCTGGCATCTGCTGTTATCTTTCGAATCAACAACGCATACAAAATAAACCCCTGCACTAAGAGCAGTAAACGTATAGCTTGATTTAGAGATCTTTCTGGTAAAATCAATGGCTTTTGATCCTTCTTTTGGATCTTTATCAAATAATAAATATGTAAATTCAGATCGACCTTCAAATACTTCTATTGTAATGCTCCCATCATTATTTTCTAATGAACTGGCATCTACTATTTCAATTGAATAATTTAGTTCTGCTGATTGAGCAGATAGTGTTCCATAAAAAGATATTGTGGAAATAAAGAGCATCACAAAAAAAGCTCGGTTTAGTCTGGATATATTCATTGTCTTTTTCATTGTTTTACTTGTTCTTAAGATATTTTTCTACTTCCGATTCAACCAAAAAATATGTGGATGAAACAGGGCCACAATTGTTAGAATCATTGATGTTGCTTCTATATATTCCCATCGGCAGATTTGTGGCAATTGCTCCTTGCTGATTATTAGTGTTTTCGCTCCAAGATATAGAATAGGGAGGCGTGCCACCAGTGGGATTTGTTTTCAAAGTTGCCCTGAGTGATTCATTTTCTCCATTTATACTCTCAATATTTATCACATTGGCTTTTAAAATTTCAGGGCTTTCGATTGTTATTGAGAACTTATCTCTACTTGTGCTTTGAGTACACCAAATTGTATAATCCCCGGCTTTTAAATCATTTATTTGAAATGGTCTGGGTGAATTTTCATTAAAAGTACCTAATGTACCTGTTGAGTTGCTTCTTACTTCAATGTTAAATGCTTCTGATATTTCTTCAGATGTAATAATTTCTATAGATCCATTGCTTTTGCCATAGCAGGTTACATTATCAATTTTCACTGATAATGGTGGATTGTAGGCCCTGCTCTCAGGAGCAAAAGTAAAATTGAGCATAAGGATGATAATGAAATTGAGAGATATCATTCCTGAGGATCTATGGTTGTTTTCAATTTTCACGTTCAGAGTGTATATTTTTTGTACGCACTGCAATACATTATGTTTCAATGAAACATGGTTCAAATGCACTTTCCAGCATAAAAATAGATTAAAAACACAGGTGGGAAAATAGCCTGTAAACATGGGTACAAAGCATTATAGCTATGAATATGTATCTAATTAACACTAATTCAGCGGATTACTAGTAAATACACAAAGTAGAAATTGTTAATAAAAGATTGATTTTCAACAGGAAAACACAATTTGCTTCCTATTTCTCGTCAGATAGGTATTTTCGGGTAATAAAACGTATTGGATACCATGATGCAAAAAATCCAATTGCGGTAACTACCATTAATACCAATATAATATCAGAAAATAAAATTCTAACCGGGTAGGAATCAATTACAAAGGCACCAGCACCTCCTTGCAATTTAACCAATCCAAACTCCTGTTGAACAATACAAATCAGACTGCCTATGATTAAACCAGTAATTGCTCCCACAAATGAAATGATTAAACCCTCAATAAGAAATGTTTTTTTTATGGATTTCATTGTTGAACCCATATATCGTAAGGTTTGAATGTCATTTTTTTTCTCAATAATCAGCATGGTAAGAGAACCAACAACATTGAAAGAGGCAACCAGGAGGATGAAAAACAAAATAAAGAAAATGGCCCATTTTTCAGATCGCATGGTTTTGTATAACAGTTCGTTTTGCTGAATGCGATTTTTCACATAATATTCATCCCCAAGTGTTTTCTGAAGATCTTTCTGAATGTGCTCTTGGTTAGTGTTTTCATCCAGTTTCACTTCCAGGGCAGAAATTTCATCTTCATAATCAAACAGTGATTGAGCAAATTTCAATGGTACAAAAACATATTTGATCTCCAACTCGGGTTGTGAGATAAAAAATCCTGAGGGGCGAATAAGTTTTGAGTTTAAACTTCGATTCGGGTCGAGTGATATTTTTTCAGTCCTGCGGGGAACTACAATTTTTAATGCATCTCTAAACTCCAGTTCCATATTAAGAGTATACTTAATTCCCCTACCCACAATTGCATACGGAGTGCCCCTTTCATAGAGTATAAACTTTCCGTCAACAATGAGAGTATCTATGCCAGTTATAGTGGCATAATTAGAATCCACACCACGAACTGTAGCAATGGTTTGTCTACTCCCATATATCAGTAAAGCATTTTCTTCAATTATACTTCCAATGTTTAATACCCCATCCAGATTTTGAACTTCATTAAGTTTTTCTTTGCTCATTGTAAAATTCTTTCCTTGGGCAGGAACTATTTCCAGATCGGCATAAAAAGAATTGAACAGACCACGCACCACTTCATCAAAACCATTAAATACTGATAGAATTGTAATGAAAGCAAGAGTTCCAACTGAAATGCCAATGATTGAGATAGACGCAATAATGTTTATAGCATTGTGTGATTTTTTGGCTAAAACATATCGACGCGCTATAAAAAAAGGAAAATTCAAATTGCTTAATCTTTAAGGAGACTATTAATATTGTCGAGATAGTCAAGAGAATCATCCAGGTAGAAGATAATTTCCGGTACTTTTTTTAGCTGATGTCGCACTTTTCTCCCTAGGTTATTTCTGATTATGTTCTTGTGCTCATTCAAAAGACCAATGTCTTTTTCTCCATCGGACGAGGGAAAGATACTAATGTATATCTTCGCAACGCCCAGATCAGGACTTATACGTACATTTGTAACTGTAAGCATTTTGCCAGGGAGTAAGCCATGGTTATAAAGTTGTAAAATGGCTGCAATATCTTTTTGTATCTGTTTTGATACCTTATCCTGACGTGTACTCATGATATCATTTTAATGTGAATCTGACAAAATTAACAGAATTATTGGACATACTTTTATTTCGAGTGCAAACTAAATATTTCATGTTCCTTTCATAACATTTTTTAGCTTTGTGTCCAATTATTAATTTGAAATAAGTTTTATTAATTCTAATTTCTCAGTATGACGAAGAAGAGAGTATTATCATGCATACAACCTACAGGTGAAATTCATCTTGGAAATTATTTTGGGGCAGTTAAAAATTGGGCGCGAATACAAGATGAATACGATTGCTTTTATGGGGTTGTCGACCTTCATGCCATGACCATGCCATACGATCCAAAGGCGTTGAAAGAAAACACATTACAAATGGTTGCTGGATTGATAGCATGTGGTCTGGATCCTGAAAAATCAGTGATATTTATCCAATCGCTGGTACCCCAACATACTGAGCTGACTTGGATTCTTAATTGTGTTGCATCCTATGGAGAGTTGTCCCGGATGACACAATTTAAAGATAAATCGGAACAGATAGAAAGCAATAGTAAATCACATTTTATTTCAGCTGGACTTTTTACCTATCCGGTTCTTCAGGCTGCCGACATACTCATTTACAAAGCTGATCTTGTTCCGGTTGGGATAGATCAGGTTCAGCATCTTGAATTGTCCAGAAACATTGCTGTTCGATTTAACCATCAATTCAAAGATTTTTTTCCTGAACCGAAGCCGCTGCTCACAAATATTCCAAAATTAGCATCGTTGGCCGATCCATCAAAAAAAATGAGCAAGAGTCTGGGTGAAAAGCATTATATAAGAATGTTTGAGGGAGAGGATTCCATTCGCAAGAAAGTAAGGTCTGCTGTTACTGATACAGGTGAAACCCAGGGCAATCAAATGAGTGCAGGGGTTGAAAATCTTTTCAATTTGATTAAAGCTTGTGAAAAAACGGATGATTATAACTCATTGATGAATGATTATAATTCAGGAATTCTCCGGTACAAAGAGCTAAAAGATACTACAGCTGATGCTTTGGTTGAACTAACTGAACCAATAAGAAAGAAAAAGGAGGAATTGATGGCAGATAGAACATATATAAAAAACTTAGCAGGACGATTGTCCCAAAAAGCCTGCGAGGTTGCCAGCGAAACCATGGCAGGGGTTAGAGATCTTACAGGGCTGCCAAAAATGAAATGAACCAGTCAGGAGCAAAATATTTGAATTTCACGAATTAAAAAGCCCCGTAATTACGAGGCTTGCCTTGAAGTGCTATCAAGTATATATTAGGAAGAACTGTACATATGATAAAACAAATTCTATGCCAGAATGCCTGTTTTGTTAAGGTAACTAAAATGAGATTTTCCTTTTAAATTTTTTAGTCTATAATCTGAATTTTCATTATATCCATGGTATCGGCCGGGCTGAATTTTGTTTCACTAAGTTTAAGAAATACATTGCAGGCGTTTATCATCTTTAAAGCCCACTGTTCTGCTTCCTCATCTTTTAATTCAACAACCATTGCATGGTATTTCTTGAATGATTCTTTTGCCTGGGCATATTGTTTTTCTCTAATTTGTATTACCCCCATTTCAGAGTATATTTCAGGTATTGGCTGGTCTTCAAATTCAGAAGCTTTTTTCAAATATCCAAGGGCTTTCTGATTGGTTTCGACTGAATGAGTAATCTTTAGATAGATTTTTGCATTTAAGAGGTAATCAGAGCTGTTTGCAATGTCATACCCAACGAGTTTGTTAATATTAAGTAATGCCTTATCATAGTGCTGACTATAATACTCTTGCCATGCAGTATAACTTATTACACTGGCAATGGAATTGAAAAAGGCAATTTGTGATGAATATGGTTCTGATTGTGTCCTTTTTTCATAGTAGTTTAAGTATTTTTTAGCCACTAAGTGAATTCTTTTTTTTCTTGTATCAGGGTATATCGCACCCAGTTGCTCGAATTCTGATTCCGAGTCTTCATTTACATATTCGATGTTGCTGTTAAGCAAGATATGTCCGACTACCTCAGTCAGAATACTGAACAATTGTCGTTCATTTTCAGTATCTGTGATTAACTGAGTTGAGATAAGAATTGTCCCGTTATCAAAGGCATAGCATATTTTATTATCTGAGTTCAGAATTTTAATATTAAAATATTGAGAACGACCTTTTGAGAATTTGGGGTAATGAATTTTCTGAATCAGTTGCTGCATGTAATCTTCAACATATTTATCGTTATAGATTTTATTCTCCGACTCCAGTTTAGCAAGCAAATTGAGAGTCTTTTTTTCAAGTTTTTCTCTTGTCTCGATTTGCCAGCCTTTAGTCAAGATATTATAATTTACATAATAGAATTGCTGAATATCCCAAAAATCTAATCCATCGAGCAATAGATTAACTTGATTTGCCGGTATTAAATCATTAGATGATTCTATAAAATAGTAAAGTTGTTTATCCGTACCTGCTTCCTTGGCAGCAGTGAAAATTGCAGTATCACCGATGTCGTAGTTATCAAATGAAGCTTTTAATACTCCTTTAATACTTATTTGGGCATTATTACTTAGTGTTATCAGACATGAGAATAAAAACATAGGAATTAGTCGATACATGATATGCAAGATTTGATACAAATATATTTTTAACAAAAACAATGCCGCTACTTAGTTTTTCATTCTTCAGGCAAAACTATTTTACTGTTATTACCGGAAGAAGAACTAAACATCTGATCTGATTATTTGTTATAACTGCTGAAATACAATTTTTAATGATGAATAATTATATGATAGAAATTAATCTTCCCAAATTATTCAATGGGGAATTAATGAAACTTATTCCAGAGCAGAGAGCATTTTTTAGTCGTATGATGAAACAGGGCATTATTGTCAACTATTCATTGTCTTTCGACTGGCAAAAGCTATGGGTAATAATCAATGCTGAAGATAGGTTTGATGCTAAAAATATTATTGGATCATTTCCAATGAATAAATACATAAATTACCAAATACATGATTTGATGTTTCATGAATCAAGTAGTATAAGTTCGCCGCAATTGTGGTTGAATTGACAGAATATTTATATTATCTCAGTTAGTATGGGGAATGAAGAAATAAAGATCCATGTGAGTAAGAAGGGGCCTTACATAGTTAAAGGAGCTGTTACAGTTATTGATTCTAACGGAATAGAAATAGTGAGCGAAAAAATGATTGCTTTATGCCGTTGTGGGGGATCTAATAATAAACCTCATTGCGATGGAACACATACCAATATAGGATTTAAGGGATAAAATCAATGCTAAATTTGATATACTCTCAAAAATATCTAATTTGCATATTGTAATTTTTCAAACCGAATTCATCTATATAGGGTATGAAATATGTAAATTTCTTTTTTATATTGGCATTGCTAGCCTTTGCTTGTCATTCTTTAAAAAATGGGCAGAATTCTGAACCGAGTGAAGATTTTAACCAGTTCTATCTTCAATTTCATTCTGACAGTGGTTTTCAAATGGAGAGGATACATTTTCCTTTGGAGGGAGGAAGTTATGATAACGAAAAAGAAATGAAATGGAATAAAATGAACTGGCAGCAAATAAAATATACTGTTTACGAGGTAGATACTACGCAGTTTAAAGTGGAATTTAATCTTACTGATACTCTGGTTAATGAGCGTATTTATATACCTAATTCAGGATTTGATTTTCAATGCAAATACAAACTCATTGATGGGAAATGGTTCCTGGTATATTGTATGGATCAAAATTTTTAATTAATAAAAAAATGGCATTTACAAAATGGTAGAAAGAATAAATGAAACAGTTGATTTTCTTCGTTCTAAAGGAATAGAATCGCCTGAGATTGGTATTGTGCTTGGAACAGGCCTTGGTAAACTGGTAGATGAAATGGAGATCGAGATAATGGTTGACTATGAAAAAATTCCTCATTTCCCGGTTTCAACGGTTGAATCGCATAAAGGGAAGCTAATTTATGGCACATTGGAGGGAATGAAAATTCTTGCTATGCATGGTCGCTTTCATTACTATGAAGGCTATAGCATGGAGCAAATTACATTTCCAATCAGGGTAATGAAGTTTCTTGGGATAAAGTATCTGCTTCTTTCCAATGCAGCAGGAGCACTAAATTTTAAATTTAAAAAAGGTTCCCTTATGCTCCTTGATGATCATATCAATTTACTAGGTGATAACCCTTTGCGAGGTACCAATTACGAAGAATTAGGGCCAAGGTTTCCGGATATGAGCATGCCTTATTCTGTGGAATTAGCTAAAAAGTTTCAGGAAATTGCAGAGAAAGAAGATATTACTCTTCATAAGGGCGTATATATTGCTGTAACTGGCCCAAACCTGGAAACACGAGCTGAGTACAGAATGCTTCGAAATTTTGCTGATGCTGTAGGCATGTCTACAGTTCCTGAAGTGATTGTGGCAAACCATATGAATTTGCCTTGTGCTGCAATTTCTGTTCTTACTGATGAATGTGATCCTGATAACCTGAAACCAGTGAACATTAAAGATATACTTGCCATTGCAGCAGAAGCTGAAGTAGATCTTATTAGGTTATTTAAAGGGGTAGTATCTGGGTACTAGTTTCTGAACGCCGGGTACTGTTCTAGTTTCATGTTGGAAATTACATATCGGAGTAAAATAATTAAAAATATTAGAATTATTCCGATGTTTGTGTTTTGCTGGCATCAACCATTAAGTACCCAGCAACCGATGCTCACCAACTTCATGGGTTCTCATTTAGAAATACTGTCCCCATCCAAATACCCAACCACCGGTTTTAAAGTTTTGTAGATTTACTCCATAATCAATACAGAGGATGGCATTGTATGCTTTCTTAAAAACAAATCTTGCACCAAAACCTCCATAAATGAAATTTGCTTTATCAAAACCAGTATTTGCGTTGTTATACTCATTGTTTAGCAAAACTCCTGAATCTGAAAAGACTACTGCCTGTATTCCTCCTATTCGATTTTCAAAAACGGTGTGTCTAAATTCAAGATTTATCAGGCCAATTGTATTTCCTTTATAAGCTCTATAACCAATGCCTCTAAAATTGTAGTAACTATCGGCAATGAAAGGCGAAAAAACGGAATATGCTTCATTTGACAAACCAGCTAAAACTCGTAAGGCAAAGTTTCCTCTTTTTGCCAGTCGACGATAAAGGCGAAATTCATCATAAAAAAGCAAGACGGGATTATTGTTGGCATTAAGAGGTAATGCCGCTTCGATATACAAGTTGTTTCTCCAGCCCTGCAGATAAAAGTGCTCTATTTCAAGGTTCTGAATTTGCCATCTTGCAAAGGGAACAATAGAGCGACGAAATCCGATTTCTTCACTTATAATATTACTTTCCTGAGTGATTACATATTTTGCCGTTTGGTACCTAAAAGAAGTTCCAAAAAAGAGATCATTCTCGAATCTAATTTCGTATTTACCTGCTATGCTGATATCGGTATATTCATTTTTTAGGGTAGTATCGGTTTTATATTCTTCTGTTACAGGAAGATTTTTCACCTGCATTTCAAAACCCCATTTACTTCCATTCAGATAAGGGTTTCGGAAGATAAGGTGAAGGGTATGATCTTTATTGTATCTGTAGAAGCCATAAATGTATATTCCCCGTCCGGCAAGATTCGATTCCATCACTCCAACTCCAATCCAGAAGTTGTCATCTGTTATTCCAAAATCGCCTACAGGAAGAATAGTAAACCTCTCTTCAATCTTATACTGAACAACAATTCCTGAATCGCTATGAATTGTATCGCAAATGGCTTGCATGACAGGTGCTAAGGTTCGAAGTCGTCTTAGATCGCCATTTATTTTTATGCTATCGTATTGTTCACCAGGCTGTGAATACAAAAACCTGTGCAAATAGGAAGTTTTGGTTCTTTTATTACCGATAATCTCAATGGAGTGAATGGTATTATCTACTTGTCCATAAGCGCAAATAGAGAGGATCAGGAGCAAAAAAATACTGATCAAGCCAATAAATGGTCTTTTCCAAAAGTATTTAGTTAGTAGTTTCAATATTGTTGTATACGATAAAGCCGAATGAAAGTATACTAAGTATTATTATATTCCACATATTTAGTTTCTTTCTTTCGTCTTCATTTTGCTGACAATTATTCTATTATTTCTTCACCATCACGAAAGGATTTCTCCTCAGTAAGATTCCCTTCTTCATCATACAGCTTCCAGGTTCCATCCTGTAAATCATTTTTAAATTTTCCTTTTACACGCACTACATCATTAGGATACATTTCTTTATATGAACCATGCTTATGTCCGCGTTTTAGCTCCACACTAAATTTCAAACTTCCATTGTCAAAAAATTCTTCTAATTCATTGGCATCCAAATCATGAATAATAATTTTTGGATCATACCAAAGAGGCACATCGGCTGTTGGCTGATTGCCTTGTTCAGCAATACTGAATAATGATAGAAATGATTCAGCATCAAAACGCTCTAAGGAATAGTCTTCTATTGTTTCGCTATATTTTGTTTTCATAAGAAAATGAAGAAGATCATCTTTTCTGTCGATTTGAATTCCCGCCTTTGAGAAACTTGTAATATATGGTTTGTTTTTTATTAATTTTTGCCAGTTTTCAGCACTTACAAATTCCCGAAGATTGTTGTAAAGAACCGGTACATCAAAATAGGTAAAAGCACTTTGCCTTCGGTCAAATTGTTTTGTGAAATTGTAATAATCGATGGAATTTTCCAGGGTATTTCCACTTTTATAATCATCGATGATATTTTTTAGAGTTTGTGGATGATTACTAAAGATTACATATTCGTTAATAATAGTATAGTAAGGCTTTTCAATTTTCTCCAACATTTTTCCAAACAAAGCTTTTATCAAACCAGGGAAGGAAATATAGTGGATACTATATTCATCGTATGAGACTTTCCTGATTTTTACAGGAGAGTTTCGTTTTATTTGTTTCTCGATAAAGTCAAGATTAATTTTCGGATCTTTTTTATTCTTTGCTTTTATGATGGCAGCGAATTCGTTGATACGACCCAGATTGGAGGGCTTGGTCTGAAGTAAAACAATCTCATCACCAATCCAGCTGAGAAAATTATCCTGAACACTTATTTTTAACTTTTTCTCAATTTTTTCTAGAGTACTGATGTAGCTCTCATATTCTTTTTTGCTTAAATCTTTTAAAGTTTTGGAATAGTATTCTGAAGCATTATTGAAACTAAGTTTTGCCATAGATGCTACCCTTGAAGGTATAATTTCCGCACTTTTAACCGGGCCACTTCCGGCATTTAATACTGAAGTAAAAATAGATGATACTGAGTCGATGATACTTGTATACCCTTCAAGACTAATCAATCCTTGTTCAGTTATATCAAAAGAAAAGGCAGAATAGGAAAGTTCGTTCTTTAATTTTTCGATATTTTTTGTAGATTTTCCAAGTGTTGATTTAAGAAATTCGGGGAAATACTTGTAATTGATGTATACATTAAATAATCCTTTACCAGAGACATTTTTCGAAACATCAATAAATGCAAGATCACGGCCAAGTGTCATTATATCCATTTCATCAAGTGAAGCTTCAATAATTTTATAATTTGTTGAAACAATGATTTTATCCTTGATCAAGCAAAATGTATACAATTCTCCTGATTCAACGTCCAAAAGGTCAAAGACAACATTTCCATTGTAGTTTCGCTTTGTTATCTGAAAATCATCTCCGAGAGCAGAAGAGATAATCTTTTCAGGATTACGCAGTCGGGCAGCTCTGCCAACATTTAAGACATACAAAAAATCATACTTTCCGGGCGAATATTCATGCATACTAATCAGCACCTTTCTTTTACTGACAGCTTTTAGCAATAATTTTTTATTATTCAGTAATGAATCAATACTCTTAATTTTTGTATTCAAACTTGCCAGATAATCTATATGACTTGCCTTTGCCCACGCATCGCTATAAACGATATTGTCCCATGCATCAAAAACAGATTCCGATTCAATGATTAAAACAGCATTTGGCGGAACCAGATAAATGGAATTGTAGAATGATTTACCAGATAAAAAATATTTGCCTGAAAAATAAATTAATGCACCTAATGCTATAATGATCCCAATTATTTTTATTGTCTTTTTCATTGCTTGAACGGTCTTTTGTTTTCTAAATAATAAACGAATTGTCTTTAAATATTGTCTGTTTTTCAGTTATTTTTTCTTTAAAACCACAAGGTAATCATAATGATCACCTGCTGCAAGAATTGAAGTTTCAAACCCACTTTCCCTTGCTAAAGGCTTTAGAGTGTCGTAATCGATAAACAGCCACTCAAACGAGGGACCTCTGAAGTTTTTATATTGCATTGTATAAATCAACTCGCCATAATAATTGCTGTTTAGGTTTATCAATTTGCTGCCATCAGTTTCATTATACAGATAGTCAATATCAGAAGAGTCAAAAATTATCTGACCTTTGGGATTTAATATTTCTCTTGTTAAAGTGAAAAATTCCTTCAATTTATTCAGGTTTCCAACAATACCTATCCCATTCATTAACAGCAAAATGGTATCAACTTTTTCTCCAGAATAATAGAATAGATCCTGAGCAATCACATTCTTAATACCTCTTTCCACCATTAGCTTACAACAGATTTCTGATGTATCGATGGCAGTGACATCAAATCCCTGATTTTGCAGATACAGGGAATGACATCCGGCTGCTGCTCCAACATCAAGAATTTTACCTCTGCATTTTGAAAGAGCCAGTTTCTCAAGTTCAGGCATTTCATCTAATGTTCTGAAGAAATAAGACGAAGGAATTATATCATCTTCGGCAATGTTTGACTCTACAATTATGTCTGCATTGATTCCAGAATTAAAAAAATCCTTTACTGCATTGCCTAAAGGATCGTTTTCTTCATGCAAAATTCCCATCCTTGTCTTTAATTTTTAATTATTGCGCATGCTCTTACTGGTGAACTATCGCTATTGCTGAGCTTAAGAGGAAAACAGGTAAAAACAATATTTCTTCCAATAATTCTATTTAATCCTTGCAAATTTTCAATCAGTATCAAACCTTCTTTTAGAATCATTATATGATTGGTCAGTTGAGCATTATCGAATGCATCAAAAGAAATACAATCAACACCTAATCCCTTTAAAGGCAATTTGCTAAGATATGTTGCAGCCTCAGTACTAAGCACAGGATATTGTTTGTAATAGTCATCATTTCCCCAATATTTATCCCATCCAGTAACTAAGAGTAAAAAATCTGGCAGCTCAATATTCTTCAAGCTTTCATGAAGCAATTCAGCTTCTATGAATTGATATTCTCTACAGTCAATGGCAATGGCGCTTCCATAAAAATGGTTCATTCCATAATCATTCATAGTTTTCCCATTCTGAATTACATGGGCCTCAACTTCAATATGTGTACCAGTATGTGTCGATATGTTGAGGAAATACTCTCTGAAGCCATCTTGTTCAATCTGGGCAAATTGCTTTAATACAGTTGAAGGCGTTCCCGGATATACAGGCATATTTTCTTCAATTGTATGACTCAGATCGATGAATTCTGACATTTTACAATACTGAAGTTATGTAATATTGATAGTAAAATTGAGCAAAATATGTGAATTGCTTAATGAAGATCAATAGGAAATGATAATAGATTCTTTGTAATTTTCAGATGACTATACTTAATCATCATCCTCATCAGAATCATCTGCTATTTGTAAGTTTTCCAAACTCTCAAAATCATCAGCTGCCGTATCAGAACTATCAAGGTCATCATCATCAGCGGGAAGACTTTCTTTTGGCATTTTGATCAGATAATATACATCATCTGTCTCAAGTGGCAATGCTGAAGTAAGGTTGCCATCAGGCATCTGAAATGTAATTAAACTATCTTCATATCCATCAGGGTATTTTTCTTTTACCAGCAAAATTATTTCTTCTGGTAACTGGTTGTAATTTTTGATTATTCTCTTTTTTCCCACGATCATGTCTTACAAGAATAATGTATGTATTATCATTTGTTTAAAATTTCATTTATTCAAATGTATATATTTTTTTATTTCAAAAACCAGCCCTGTGAAGTAAAAAATGAGGTTTAAAATCAATTACATTACTAAGCATCTTATTATTAGATATTTACAACTTCAATAAAAAGTAAATTTTCTTATTTTTATCTTCTGATCTAAGCCCTGATAATTTTTAATAATATAATGATCCGACTAGAGAAATGGGTATTATTTAATCAATGATGTCTTGCCGGAACTCGAAAATTATTTTTCCAAGTTAGAATTATTATTTAGTATAGGATAAACATGAGGAAGTATTGCAAGAAAAAAAACAAATACAGTTACAGCCATTGTGTGTTTGAATACAATTCCTGCAATGATGAACGGAGATGAAAGAATCAAGTATTCAATGAAAATTGCAATATGGATTGATAAACCTGTTTTTTTCAAGAGGAAATAATCTTTTCTGAAATGCTGAATTGCAATGGAAAATATTGCCGGAAATATTAAATAGATAAACGGATTTTTTGTGCAGATTAGCAGTAAGGATATAAAGAAGAGAACCATAATAACAATCAATCTGATTTTTTGATCAAAGCGGGCGTGCCTGATCAGAAACTTTATTTGTTGTAACCTGATAAAAACCAATGTTTTCATTTAGAACCAATTTTAGAGATAACGTTATTATTTACTATTTAATATGTAGTATTAAAAATCATTTACTTACATTTTCAATTTTTGGGATTTCTCTATTTATATGAGTATCTCTAAATCGGCAAGCGATTGTTATTGTTGATTAATTCAGGAATGTATTGTTTGGCACCCTCTTTTTTATATATTTGCATCGCTTTTTAATTTTTATGCATTAATTATGAAGTCAGCAGATAGATGCACTACCATAGAAGAAGTTAGAACTGCTATTGATGATATTGATCGTGAGCTTATACAACTGTTGAGTAAAAGATTTCAATACGTTAAAGAGATAATTAAGTTTAAAGAACCAACGGAGGAAGGCATTGTAGCTAAGGAAAGGTTTGAATCTGTTATTCAATCACGCCGCGAATTGGCATTTAAAAATGGACTTGATCAGGATTTGATAGAACGAATATATAGAGAGCTATTAAATTATTTTATTGCAGAAGAATTGAAATTGGTAAAGGACAAATCAAGAATATAACTAAGCAAATATTATGTATAGAGAAGAAATTAAAGTGCTTGATTGTACAATACGGGATGGAGGTTTAATGAACGACTGGCATTTTTCGGATGAGTATGTAAAAGCAGTTTATGATGCCTGCGTAGAATCAGGAATAGACTATATGGAGATTGGATATAAGAGCAGTGAAAAATCATACTCAAGAAAGGAAGTAGGATGCTGGAAATTTTGCGATGAAAAGGATTTGGAACGTATTGTTGGGGAGAATGACACAGCATTGAAATTAGCAGCTATGGCTGATATAGGGAGGATTGAGCCTGACGATATTGCTCCTGCATCAGATAGTCTAATTGATATGATTCGTGTGGCTGCTTATGCTCACCAAATGGATAAGGCTATATGGCTGGCCGAGCATTGCATAGACAAAGGTTATGAGGTTACAATTAATTTTATGGCTGTTTCGAATGTTATGGAACGTGACGTTGAAGAGGTGCTTCTTGATGTTTTTAAATCAAAAGTTCGAAATTTTTATCTGGTTGACAGCTTTGGAAGTATGTATTGCGAACAAATTGAAAGACTGATTAAGAAGTACCAGGAAGCTTTGCCTGAAAGAACCATTGGAGTTCACATGCATAATAACATGCAATTGGCATTTTCAAATACTGTTACGGGAATAATTCATAATGCAAATATGTTGGATGCAACATTTTTAGGAATTGGAAGAGGTGCAGGAAATTGTCCTTTAGAGATTTTATTGTCTTTCCTTAAGAATCCAAAATATAAAATTAAACCTATTCTTAATGTGATTCAGAAATATATGCTTGATATGCAAAAAGAAATAGACTGGGGATATCATGTTCCATATCTAATTACAGGGGCAATGAATCAACATCCTCGTAGTGCAATGAAATGGATGAATAGTGAGCAAAAGGATGATTTTGTAGGATTTTTCAATCATATGAATGAGAAAATAGATCTGTAATATTTCATTTACATAGGATCGTGATTTTTAGCCAAACTTTTAAATAAGATTCAAATAAATATTTTCAAAGCTGCCAATCAATAGGAGTAAGATTTTGTTTCTTTAGAATATTATTTGTTTTGGAAAAATGTTTGCAGCCAAAAAAACCATTGTATGCAGAGAAAGGAGATGGATGCGCTGCTTTAAGCACAAAATGATTATTCAAATCAATAAGCGATTCTTTTTCCTGAGCATATCTTCCCCAAAGAAGAAAAACTACACTTGTTTTGTTTTCAGAAATCTTTTTAATTACTGCATTTGTGAAATTTTCCCATCCTTTTCCCTGATGTGATCCGGCCTGGCTTCCTCTTACCGTAAGAGTTGCATTGAGCAACAGAACTCCTTGTTCTGCCCATTTTATTAGGCTTCCATGATCTGGGATACTTGTACCTATATCAGAATTCAGTTCTTTGAAAATATTTACCAGGGAAGGAGGAGGTTTAACTCCCTTAGCAACAGAAAAGCATAATCCATGAGCCTGTCCTTTTCCATGGTATGGATCTTGTCCTAAAATTACCACCTTTACATTTTCAAATGGAGTGTAATTGAAGGCACTAAATATTTCTTTTCCAGGAGGATATATCTTGAATGTTTTTTTTTCTTCAACTAAGAATTCTTTTAAGGAGGAAAAATATGAAGATCTGAACTCATCCATTAGCAATTCTTTCCAACTGGTTTCAATTTGTGGATTGATAGTATCCATTTTAATTTATGTGTTTATTACCCGAGGTTCTGTATAATAGAATGCGTGAAGTGTTAGTAGCATGGCTGCTTACAACACGGAGCAATGTTATAATTTCAAGATGAGTTCTACTACTGGCAATAGAATCCTGGATATTTTCCTTTAACCTGTCATAATGTTGTCGTTCAAGCTCAAAATATTCATCGCGATATGCCTTATATTGGCGTTTCAAAATTTCAGCTTCTTTCAGATCAAAATTTTCATACACCTTAATGGCCTCCTGAAGAATTGCTATTGTATGTTTATGGTATTTGATAAGTTCATTTCTTCCTTCTTCAGAGAACTCATAATTATTTTCACACCAGCTTTTGGCCTTTTCTTTTAATTGGGTTGAAAGAATATCTGCAATCTGTTCATATTCTTTCACAGCATTCATCATAATAAAGGCTTCTTCTGTACTGTTAGGAGGAATATCATTCTGTGTTGCTTTTATTAAAAATTCCACAATCTTGTCGCGCAAAAAGTTTATTTCTGCTTCCTCGTTCTGAATTTCTTTCAATACCTCAGAATCTTTAACAAGAAAGGGTTGAATAATATTCTCAGTCATATTGGTAGCTTTTCTCATCATCCTCACCAATTCTTCTCTAGCAGCATTTAGCGCCATTACAGGCGTGGCAAGCAAACTTTCATGAATATACTTTAAGGTAAAAGGAGGTATAGTTTCATCTTTAATTGGCAACATCCAGCTTATAAATCTGCTAAAATTGTTTGTAATAGGCAGGAATAAAAGGCATAATCCTATATTGAATATTGTATGTGTATTGGCAATTTGTCGGGGATTAATAATATTATTAGTTTCCTCAAAATTAATTAGGTTTGAATTTTCAGGCGGAAAGGAAGTTATAGTTTTTATTAATGTTGGTATGAAAAATATGGCAATCAGGGCAGCAATAATTTTCATAAGGGTATGTGCCAAAGCTACTTGCTTAGATTCACGAGAGCCGTTTAGGGAAGCTAAAACTGTAGTTATTGCTGTGCCAACATTAGCACCAATTATGAGAGGAACGGCAGCACTTATAGTCAACAAACCTTGCATGGATAGCACGATCAAAATACCGATGAATGCACTACTACTTTGAATTAATGCTGTAAGTATTGCTCCAATGATAATACCGATTACGGGAGCTTCAAGCTGCAAGATAATTTGAATAAAAGGATCGTATGTTTTTAATGGAAATACAGATTCAGACATGATGTACATGCCATAAAAGAGAATGCCAAATCCCAGAATTGTTTTGCCTATTTCTTTGCTCTGGTTCCTTTTTGAGATGTATTTGATTATCAAACCAAGTATTACAAATAAGAGGGAATAGTCAGTGAGTTTAAATGCGATGATTTGAGCGGTTATGGTAGTCCCGATCGCGGCTCCAAGCATGATGCTAATAGTTTGTTTAAATCGCATCAATTTGGAATTCACAAAACTAACCAACATAACATTCGTAGCACTACTACTTTGTATTACCATTGTAACAATAGTGCCAAACCCAAGTCCCAAAAAGCGATTGCGAGTAAGCTTTTGCAAAATATTGCGCATTCTGTTACCGGCTGAATTTTGTAAGCCTTCACTCATCATACTCATCCCCAGAAGAAACAATCCAAGTCCTCCGAAAAGGCCTATAAGCAATATCACAACCCAGTTTTTCCGTCGTACATTAATAATAAAGTATTTTGGAGAGCAATCCTTGATTTCCGGACAGGTCACCAAATATTCGTATTTGCCAGGTGTATGTAAAACTGGAATTTTTAGTGAGGCAAATCCTAAAGAATCAGTCTTCACTGTGTATCTGACAAGAGAATCGGCAGTATTCTCTGGTGAAGAGATCAATAAAAACTCAATGGAAGATGCTGTTATTGCTGTATCATTCTCTGAAATCTTTTTAACGATAAGGGGTGAGGTAAATGAATTTCCGGAACGGATAGATTGATTATTACCGTTAACAATTATAATTTCAGCTCTTGTTTGAGATGGAATGGAATTTGTAGCTGCCTCCCCGAACAAGTTTGTGAATATAAAAAGTAGGAACAGATGCAAACTATAATGTGATGGCACTTTGTAAATTTTAACAATAAAAATATAATTTTTTTATGCAGAAAAATACAGAATGTCCTATTTCTCTCTTTAGATTTTTACTCTAAGTGTAGCAATAAAATTAATTCCAGGTGCAGCCACAGCAGTGGCAAAAGGTTTGTAAAGGTTATTAATGATATTTTCAAGGGCAAATTGAATTGAAATATTTTTTGTGGCATTGAATGTTGTTCTGAAATTTATTGTATACCATCCAGGATAGCCATGTATTGTTCCTTCATCTTCATTGTCTTCACCTGAGAGGGCCATGTTCTCAATTTTTTTCCAGCCACTGTATACTATGAAAAATTCATGTATGAACTTATTGCCCTCATAAATAATATCGGCTTGCCCAAAGATTGGAGGAATATGAGCAAGAGGCTGGTTTAAGGAAAGATCGCGCCCGAAGGTATAATTCAAAGTACCTTTGAAACTGATGTTTGAGTTTAGATCGGAAATCATATTTAAATTGAAACCGTGAATTACACCTCTGTTAGAATTGTCATTAACAAAGGTTTTTAGCCATTCACCATCAAATGACATTGAGTCAGACCCATTTTGATAGAAGGGCACTCTTACAATAACCCCTGTTAATAAACTAACAAAATAGCTGCCATTTAACTGAATGTAGCCATTAAATGTTTTAGAAAATCCTAATTCTGCATTGTATGAATATTCCGGTTCAACTTTTGGGTTAGGGAAAGTAATCTGATTGCCTTTTGTTCGGATCTTAGCCAGATCATCAAGATTCGGAATACGATAACCAGTAGAGAGCAGTAAATTAATTTTAGATTTCTGTGAGTGCAAATAGATAATGCCCAGAGAACCGGTAAATGAGCTATTCTGGATATCAAGTGATTTATATGGAATTACAAATTCAACAGAATCACTGTAGTTTGAATTGAGTCGGGAATAACTGTATCTTGCGCCAATGGATAAAATAAATTTATTGCCAAGTTTGTTTTTATAGGCTGTATACGCTGAGTAAGCAGATGTATAATTTCCATCATCCGGATAACGTGACAATGCATTTGTTTTTTCATTTGTAAAAATGTCGGTATTAAATGCACTCGAATTAACATCGTCGATATTCACCTCCAAGCCATAGATTATTTTGCTATTCATGCTAAGGTTTTTAATCAGATCGAGGTTTGCTGTCCAGACATTTACTTTTTCTGTTTGTGTATTTTCTTGTGAACTGCGATATTTTCTGGTTATTCTGCTTTCTGTAATGTACTGGTAAGCGATATTAGTTGTTATAGTATTAAACAGGAAATTTTCCGCCTGAATAACAGATTTTATTGAGCTTAAAAATCTATTTTGAGGGCCATAATTCCAGACAGCATATTTAAGGTTGCCATTATCAACAGTATCATTTAGCATATCATACCTGGGAATATCTGAAGATGTTGAATATTGCAGGTTTAAAATAAAATTTACTTTCGAAGAAGGTTGGTATCTGAATTTTTGAAGGAGATCAATCTGATTATACCCTGTATTCTTTTGAACATCGGGATTGGGATTTTCTACAATGGAGTCAGTACCGTTTATTTGTTCTACAGAATAAAAGCATTTGCCAAAATCTTTGAGAAATGGATTTCGCCGACTTCCCATATGAATATCGCCAAAATCACTGTTAGTAATACTGGTAAGTGAACCGAACTTTTGAGTAGCAATATTGAAATCTACATGTGCCTTCCAGGCACTATTGGCAGAAGAGATTTGTGTGTACGCAGCTGCCTGGACATTCATTTTGCTTGAATCGTCAGCCAGTTCAGGATCTTTAGTCATATAATGAATTACACCTCCCAGAGCATCACTTCCGTACATAATAGCATTTGGTCCGTAAATGATCTCAACTTTGTCAAGAATAGATTCATCAATAGTAATTGAGTTTTGCAAATGACCACTCCGATAGATGGCATTATTCATTCTTACACCATCAACCACCAGTAAAATTTTATTGGCTTCAAAACCGCGAAGTACAGGACTGCCTCCGCCTCCCTGTGATTTCTGCACAAAAATATTTCCTGTTGAAGTAAGTACTTCTGCTGAAGTTTGCGATGTCAGAAGGTTTAGCTTTTTTGGAGATATTACATCGACCATATGTGCAATATCTCTTTGAGTTTCCTTGTACTTAGAGGCAGAAATTACGAATTCGGGCATTATAATTACCTTTCTATCCAGTTTAATGTAGAAAGCTTTTATGGCTTCTTTGTATGATATCGAGTACCTGAGAAAAGAAGGATGTTGAAAGAATAAGGAGTCTTCTTCAGAAAAATGTGCAATACTTGCATTTCCCTTTTCATTTGTTAGGATGGATTTGTTCTTCTGTTGATTGTATATCGCTACATTTTCAATGGGTTCATTTGTGGTGCTATTGAGAACCTGGATTTCCTGGGCTGCCAAATAACTGAAGCATAGAAGAAAAGATGAAAGCAAAGAGCTTTTCTTTGCCAAATTCAATAGAAATAATTTCATAAAATAAGAAATGTTTTAGGCAAATATGGTTAGCCACAAAAATTAAGCCATAATAAGTAATTTTATGGGATAAACATACAAGGGTTTTGTTAGTAATTCCGGTTTTTCAAGCACATTCTTTTAACTAATTTTGAAAGGAAGAGAGAAAATTTTAATCATGTCGAAAAGAATTATAATCACTGGCATTATTCTTATTCTTACTATTTCCATCATCATTGGTTTTATTTTTATCAGGAAAAAGAGTTCACTAATATCAAATCCCTGGAAAGTAATTCCTGTTGATGCAGTGTATGTTCTTCGGATCAATGACTTTCACGGATTCAAAAATTCATTGTCTGAGGATAGTAAAATATGGAGAAATCTCAGTACGATACAGCCATTTTCACATATTAATAGCAGTATTCAATATCTGGATTCAATAGCTCAGTATAATTCAAGTTTTTCAGAATTACTCAGAAAGAGTAATATTCTTATATCAGGACATTATATTGGAGGCAGGAAGTCTAATACATTATTAATTGTTAGTCTGCCTTCCGGACAAAATGAAAAAAACCTTGTGGAATTGATATCAGATATTTCCATGCAGAACCTGCGTGAGAAACAAAGAAAATACGAGGGAACATCAATATACTCTTTCAATACTTCAGCAAATGAAGATAAACAGACATTTTATCTTTCAGTTTTGGATGGGAACGTAATTCTTAGTAAATCAGTAATTCTTATCGAAAATGCAATCAGGCAGCAGAGTCTTTCAAAGTCATTGACCGATGATGCAGAATTCTCCGAAGTTCTTTATACATCAGGGAAGAATAAAGATGCAAACTTATTAGTTGACCTAAGAAAATTTACTGGAATAGCTTCCATTATTGCTAATGATAAATTTGGGAATAAGCTCAAAAAATACAAGGATTTTGGAGGGTGGGCAGAATTTGATATTAACAATATCAACAATCAGACAATGTTGAATGGCTTCTTAATGTCGGATGCTTCAGGAGATAAGTTTATTGATATTTTCTCAAATAATGATCCGGTAAAAATAAGTTCATTTCAAATTTTACCAGCTTCGATATCAACGTTTTTATCCTTTGGCATCAGTGAGATTAAAGAATATGAGAAAAATTACAATAGCTATTTAGCGAGAATTGGAAACAAGAAAAGCAGGGACAATGCGCTGGCTGAAATTAAAGATAATTACAAAGTTAATCTAGATGAGGTTTTTTCTGAAATTATTGATGATGAGATAACGGTTGCACATGGAGGCTTTTCTGAAAGGACTTTAAATATTCCAGCCCAGTTTGTATTGGTTAAGTGCAAAAGTGGGAGCCATGCTGAAAAAAGTATATATGCTCTGGCTCAGCAGATCTGTGTGAAAAAGGGAATAAATTTTCAGAATAGCGAACATGTTTACTCAATTGATAATGATCTCTCTTTTAAGATACTGGAATTCCCTCTTGAAAATTTTACAGGAATATTATTTGGTGAACCATTCAAAATGGAAGGCAAAAATTTTATAACATTCTATGGAAATTATTTGATAGTAAGTAAATCGAAAGAGGCACTTCAACATTTTCTTTATAGTAATTTATTGAACAAAACTCTTTCTACCAATAGGGCATTTAAAAATTTCACCAATAGTTTAGCTCAGAAATCCTACTTACTATTCTATACAAATCTTAGCCGTTCTTCAACAATGTTTGAAGAGTATTTAAGCCAGAATATTATTAAAGTTTGGGAAGAGAATATAGGTATTTTTCAGAATATTCAGGCTTTGGGATTCCAAATTACAGAGGTGAGTAATATGAGCTATGGCAACTTTATTGTACAGCATGTGGATGATTACAAGGGCAGACCTCAAACTATATGGGAAAGTTTGTTAGACACTTCATTTGTTGGAAAACCTCAGTTGGTTGAAAATCACTATACAAAACAAAAGGAGATTTTTTTACAGGATCTGAACAATACAATTTACCTGATAAATAAAGCCGGGAGAATATTGTGGAAGCAAAAAATGTCTGAAAAGATTAAGTCAGAAGTATATCAAATAGATTATTATAAAAATGGTAAGTTGCAATTGATGTTTTGTACAGAAAATTACCTGCATTTGATAGATAGATTTGGGAATTACGTTGAAAGATATCCTGTGAGATTAAGAGAAAAGGCTTCTGCCGGAATGGCGCTTTTTGATTATGAAAACAATAAAAATTACCGCATTTTCATTCCATGTGTTGATAAAAAGGTATATGCGTATTCAAAAGAGGGATCTCTTATTAGTGGATGGAAGTTTGAAGGTAGTGATTACCCAATAGAAAGCGAAATATCTCATTTCCGTGTTTTTGATAAAGATTTTATTGTTATGGGTGATAAGTACAGAATATGGATACTTGACCGGCGTGGAAATGTAAGGGTAAAAGTTGACGAGGCCATTACCAAATCTGAAAAAAACAAGTTTTATATAGAAACCTCAAAAACACTGGAGTCTTCCAGAATTGTAACAACCGATACTTCAGGAAATGTAATTTCAGTTTATTTTGACGGACATATTACAAGTACTTCAATAGATGCTTTTAGCAGCCAGCATATCTTTGATTTTAAAGATGTTAACGCAGATGGGAAAAAAGACTATATCTTTCTCGATTATGGCAATCTTAGAGTTTTTTCACAAGACAAATCAGAGATACTAAGCTTCGAATTCCCATCAACAATTAATCAACGGCCTATTTATTTTCAATTCTCTGCAACAGACAGAAAACTTGGACTGGTCGACACTAATGAGAATTTGATTTACCTTATAAATAATGATGGATCTTTATATAAAGGCTTTCCGCTTGAGGGAACGAGCCTTTTCAGCATTGGCAACCTGGATAACACAAATGGAAGTTTTGATCTTATAGTTGGTGGAAGGAATAACTTTTTGTATAACTATTCCGTACAATAATGGAAATTAAAGTATAATGTTATGAAGAAGAGCAATTTATTGCTGTTTTTGGCTCTGTTATTTGCTTTTGGTGCCTGCCTTAAAGATGAGATAGATCTGGATGAATTATCTACCGATGTGGCATATCAAAGAAGCATTGCAATGCCCTTGGTTTATGGCTCTTTAGGGATAGAAGATTTTACAGATTCAGGTTATGATTCACTTCTTATTGTTGATGGAGATACCACAAAACTTTATTTGATTTTTGACCTTGGTTATACAGATACTATACCATTGGGAGATTTAGGTCAGAATATGGAGTTTGAGTACCTTTATTTGCATCATGGTTTCACAAACTCTCTTCCTATTGGTTTAGATGTACAGTTTTATTTATATGATTCTATATTAGCTCAGAATCTTGATACGATCTTCCTTACAGATGATCCTGATGTAGATTTTGTTCTACCTGCAGAAATCGATGGTAACGGACTTGTAATTGAGGACTTGGTTGTTGAACAAAGAGGATATAAAGCTCTTGAATCAACAACACTGGATTATCTGCATAATGGCGCCACTCACCTCATACTGGATGCAGTTGTTCCTAACACAGGCGGCATGGTTAAAATACTTGATCATTACGCTTTGGATTTTAAATTGGGAATTGAGGCACTTGGAACTTATACAACTGATCTTGATTCAATAATTTAATTTTTTATGAAAAGAATCAGATTCAAAATAGCATTACTCCTTCTTGTTTTTGCAGGGATTGAACTTAGCGCTCAAGTGAATACTTTGTATTATATGACAGGTGTTCCGCAATCATACTATTTAAATCCAGCAACACAGCCAGGATGCAACTTTTTTATTGGCCTTCCTATTATTTCTTCAGAGTATTTTAATTTGTATAACAGTACACTAAAATTAGACGATTTATTTTGGACTAATCCGGGAACTGGAGAACTTATTCATCCCTTTCATCCTGATGCAAATATTGATGATTTTATAGAAAAATTTGAGGATGAGAATGTTATTAGAGGTGATTGGTCATCAAACTTACTTTCGTTTGGATTTCGTGTTCAGAATTTTTACTTCACTTTTGATGCAGTTTCTAAAAACACGGAACGTTTTACCTATCCTAAATCTTTGGTTGATTTCATTGTTCGGGGAAATACGAATGGAACTGAATATGACTTCAGTGCATTAGCGTTTGAATTTTCAGAGCATATTGAATATGGTATAGGAGTATCATGGAAAATTAACGATCAATTTCAGGTTGGTATAAGGCCTAAACTTCTTACCGGAATTGCTGCAATGCAGTGGGACGATTCAGAAATTTTGCTCGAAACAACTTATGAAGAATGGATATTAAATTCTGATGTTAATGTGAATGTTAGTGCACCAGGTTTGACTATACTGACAAATGCTGACGGAACAGTTGATTTTGATAATATGTATGAATTTGATTCGACCCTAAACTCTGTCAATGATTATAAAAAATTATTAACAAAGAATTTGGGTTTTGGGATTGATTTAGGAGCACATTTTTTCCCTATGGATGAACTACAAATATCTTTAAGCGTACAGGATTTGGGATTCATCAAATGGAAGAGTTATTCACATACATTATCAATGAATGGCACTTATTCTTATATAGGAAGTGAATTAAATACTGCAGACAGTTCATTTACTTTTAGTGTTTTAGATTCAATAACATCGAATTTTGAACCTACAAGTGCCCCAGGAAGTTTCAAGACTACTCTTGAACCAAAAATATTTTTAGCTGCGCGCTATTTTGTTCTTCCTCAATTTGATGTTGGCTTTGTTCATCGTTTTGATTTTCTAAAGGAAGGATTTAAATATAGTCTTACCTTGCTTGCCGATTATAGGCCAACTTCCATGTTTTCAATATCAGGAAGTTACACTCCCATTGGAGGCAATGCCAGAAGTTTTGGATTTGGATTAGCATTGCGTTTAGGACCAGCAAATTGTTATTTTGTCACAGATTATATCACTACACAATATAATGTTGTTAAAGGTACTGCTGTATTGCTCGATGGCATAAATCATTATGCCTTTCGCCTAGGTGTAAATTTTGTATTCGGTTGCAATGAGAGAAAAAAACTGAGAAAAGATAAGCCTATGTATTATTCCGATGAATATTAATACTTTTGTTATCCAGAATTATTAATATTTGTTTTTATGGCACTTATCAGGCTTCTCCTGCTAATCATTTTTCTTTATTTGATTTTTAAATTTATCTTTCGTTTGATATTGGGATACAACCGGAGAAATAGCTTTTATACACGAACAGATAATCAATATTCCAATCAAAAGAAAGATGGGCAGGTTACAGTGAATTTAAAATCCTCTACCAAAGAAAAGAAAATACCGAAAGATGAAGGGGAGTATATTAAATATGAAGAAATAAAAGATAAGGACAAGCAATAATCAAATTACATCTTTTCTTTAATTCGTTTGGCAAGATTCGAAGCAAATACAAAATCGTTAAGATTTTTATCACTTGAGCTTAGTATATCATCCTTATTTCCCTCCCAGGATTTTTCTCCATCATGTATAAATATTATATTCTCTCCAATTTCCATGACAGAGTTCATATCATGAGTATTGATAATAGTTGTGATATTAAACTCATGGGTTATGTCGCTTATTAAATTATCAATTACAATTGCTGTTTTAGGATCCAAGCCTGAGTTTGGTTCATCGCAAAATAAATACCTTGGATTTTGAACAATTGCCCGTGCAATGGCTACTCTTTTTTGCATTCCTCCACTCAATTCAGCAGGGAACAGATTATTAACATCCTGAAGATTCACTCTGTGAAGACAAAAATCAATTCTTTCTTTCTTTTCTTTGACTGACATATTTGAAAACATATCAAGTGGAAATTTAATATTCTCTTCAACAGTAAGGGAGTCAAACAATGCACCGCCCTGGAATAACATTCCCATTTCACGTCGTAGTTCTTGCTTTTGGTTTATTGACATAGCCATAAAATCACGGTCGTGAAAAAATATACTACCAGAGTCAATTTTATGCAAACCAATGATAGATTTAATCAATACTGTTTTTCCTGAGCCGCTCATACCAATAATTAAATTGGTTTTTCCCTCTTCAAAAATTACCGAGATATTTTTAAGTACTGGAATAGCATTGAATTGCTTATATATATGATCAACTTTAATCATCAGGCAAGTAAGAGTTGTGTGAGTATTACATTGAATAAAAGAATTAACACACTACTTGTAACTACTCCTTTTGTACTGGAATGACCTACTTCAAGCGCTCCTCCTTTTACATAATATCCAAAAAATGCTGGTACAGTAGTTATTATTATGGCAAATACAACTGTTTTTATCAGGGAATAAGTGATATAATACGGAACGAACCAATATTGTATGCCGGAAATATAATCTGTTGATGCAAGAGCTCCAGTAATCACGGCAGCGGCCCAGCCGCCAAAAACTCCAACAAACATACTAATTAAAGTGAGAATGGGATTAAATACAACAGCGGCTATGATCTTAGGAAGAATTAAGTAGCTGGCTGAGTTAACGCCCATAATTTCCAGAGCATCAATTTGTTCAGTAATTCTCATATGACCAATTTCTGAAGCAATATTTGATCCAACCTTTCCAGCCAGTATTAAACCAACAATGGTGGAAGAAAACTCAAGCAACATGCTGTCGCGAGCTGTTAAGCCAATAAGATACAGTGGAATAAGAGGATTTTCAAGGTTGTATCTGGTTTGTAATGTTATTACAGCACCCATGAAAATGGAAATAATAATTACAATGCCAATGGAATTAATACCCAGACTTTCAATCTCTTTTAGAACCTGTATATAATAGATCTTATTCTTTTCAGGTTTTGAAAGAACACGACCCATGAGAATGAAATATTTACCGATTTGTTCAATGATCTTCATGTAGAAGCTATTTCAACGAAAATACAAATAAATAGCAATACTATTTTATAAAATTTAATCATCTTGGGGAAGACTTACATCAAAATAGTACATCTATTTATTTTCATTTTCTTATATTAGGGGATGGTATTCAAACGATAAGAAATTAAAATGAATAATAAAAGTTTTTGTGTTATAATGGCGGGAGGTATAGGTAGTAGATTTTGGCCTCTCAGCCGGACAAAAATGCCTAAACAGTTTCTTGATATACTTGGAACCGGAAGTTCATTGTTACAGCAAACACACGACAGAATTGCAAAAATTATTCCCAGGGAAAACATTTTGATTGTATCCAATGACGAATATGGGGATATAATAATGAAACAAATTCCAGGAATTAGTAAGGAGCAGGTATTGTTAGAACCTCTTAGAAGAAATACTGCTCCTTGTATTGCTTATGCGAATTACAAGATTAGAGAAAGAGAACCTGATGCAAATATTGTAGTTGCACCCTCAGACCATCTCATTTTAAAAGAAAACGAATTCTTAGAGGTGATTCAGAAAGGATTTGACTTTGTTAATGAGAATGATGCACTTCTAACATTAGGAATTCAACCCAGTAGGCCTGAAACTGGTTATGGGTACATTCAGATTACAGGTGATAAAAAGTCGGTAGTAGTTAACGAAAGTCTTAGGAAAGTAAAAACTTTTACTGAAAAACCAGACTTAAAAATGGCATCTGTTTTTCTTGAAAGTGGCGACTTTTTTTGGAATTCTGGTATTTTCTTCTGGTCTCTAAGGTCCATTACAAATGCATTTGAATTGCATTTGGGAGAGGTTGATAGCTTATTTAGGGAAGGTATTGGTATATATAATACAGAGAAGGAGGGAGACTTTATTGAAAAGACCTATGCAAAGTGTAAAAATATCTCCATCGATTACGGGATTATGGAAAAGGCAAATAATGTGCATGTTTTGTGTGCAGATTTTGGATGGTCTGATCTTGGCACATGGGGATCTTTGTTTGATATGTCTGATAAAGATAAAAGTGGTAATTCAGTTCAGGGTAAAAGTGTTTTTTTATATGATTCCAAAGATTGCCTTATCAACCTTCCAAATGATAAACTTGCAGTAATTCAGGGATTGGATGATTATATTATTGTTGATGCGGATAATATACTTTTGATTTGTAAAAAGGCAGATGAACAAAAAATTAAGCAATACGTAAATGATGTAAAGCTTGAGAAGGGAGATAATTTCATCTAAGCATATTGCATAGATCAAATCATAAAAAAAGGCCGTATTTTATACGGCCTTTTTTTATATCTGTTATTTTTTAATATTCCCAAAGATCATGTTCAATATTAAATAACCATTCTTTTTGCTTATCAGCCTCAAGAAGAGCATCAACACCCATTGTGTATGAATTTATCCATCTGTTGTCATACACATTGGATACAGCAAATATATGGCTAGAGAACCTTCGTTGCATAAAGAAATCATCGAATGATATTCTCTGCGAATCGTTATTTCTGTTAAACACTTCATGGTTGGCCAGAATAGGACGTATTTCAGGGAAATATACCCAGAAAGTAGGTGTCTGCAGGATTTCATCTGTAGGCATTCCCTGGTCATCTTCACGGTTATAAACCCTGATAGGACTGATCCCTATTATTCTAACCTTCATTACGGAGTGATTTTTATCGAAAAACCACTTTTCTTTAACCAATAATTTTTTAATCTCGTATGTTTTTCTGGGATTTTCGGCCACTACATCAATAAGCTGACCAGTAGAAGGATCAGTTGTCCTGATTGTGTCTGTTCCTGCATCAAATGAATCATCAATCTGATCGATTGTCATTTGAGCAGTAAACTCATTCAGTGGATCGTTAGTGGAGAAAGCCCTAATTCCTTCGTTATCAATACCCCAAAGTAGCAAATCTACCAGATTCATTCTACCACCAATTGGTTTTGTTGGGTAATACAAGGAGAGATTTTGTTTCTGTCGAAGATCAATCATTCTGTAAATGATTTTTGACCACATCACATCAGCTTCCCTCATGTATTCATAGGGTACAGGCTTTTTAAGAGGAATATGTTCCCGGACATAAACTTCCTGTAGATTGTCTTGTGCAGATACTTTGTAGGTAACCGACAAAACTGATAATCCGACAAGCAATAACACAATCTTTTTCATCGTATCTTATTTTAAAGAATTATTTCAATTTAAAATTAATAGTGGAAAGGCGTCTGGTAGATCCATCTGGTCCCACTGCCTTAATATCTTGAATATATACGTTGTTCCCACGACTAAGGTTTCCGATAAGTCCCATCTGCTCTTGAGTAAATCTGTTTGAATTTGCCGTAAATTCTCGCGTAAAACCTTGCACCGCAGCCGAAACAGTAAACTCGGTAACAGTAAATTTAAGATCAAAGTCAAAATTTTCCATTTCTGCAAATACACCAATCTGCGCTAGTAGAACACTTTTCCCAATGGCACCGCCTTTTTGGCCATTAACCATAGCAACAGGATTTGGTACTGTTTTAACCCTGAATTCCCGACGTCCCATTTCACGTTTGCGTCCATCAATGTTAGCATACACGACAACGTATGCATTTCCTGGCCTTATTGGTTTAATAATGTATGAACCTCCCTTTTTTACATGCCTTGCATTTGTAACATTAATATCTATTTTATCGGGCTGCACTCCAGGAACTGAAACCTCAACCGGGTTGTCGACTCCAAGATAAAACACATTCATTTTAGTAGGAGCTACTGTAACAGAGCTTTCAGCAACCAGGTATTCTCTTTTGAATGGTTTAACAATTTTTCCAGCAGGCCCGGTCATTTCAATTATTCCTCCCCAATATTTTGAACCTGTACTGGAACCTGGCATTGTATATATTCCTTTACCTGATCCTTTTTCAACAGGTATAGTTTCATATTTCAAGTCTTTTCTTCTTTCATATGTCCAGGTTGCACCACCATCAGTAGAAGAGGAATCATAGGGATGCGGATTCTGAGTAACATATATTGTAGGCAATGCTGTTGTATCACTTGCTGCCAGGAATACTTCAGCTTTATACTCATTTCCTCTTATTATATAGTTTGAGTTAGGTATAACTGTTGCATCAATCTGACTAAATTTAAATGATTCTGCATCAATCTGTGTATATAAATATTTTAAGGCGGATGATTCAGCATTCTTTACATTAATTTGAATACCTGAAAGTATTGTAAGAACACCAGCAAGGGGTGAATCAAGGAAATGATCATCTTCCCATGTATTCGTAGCCATAGCTCCTAATTCTTCATCCTTTTTTGGCTTTGTATCCAGGTTTGATTCAATAGATTCTCTGATAATCTCAGCGTTTGGTGATGTAACTATTTTTTCAGTAAGGAAAGTTCTGAATTCTTCAAGTTTTAAGCGGAGTTCTCTACCACCCCTGTCATTATTGTCACCAATCATAATATAAGCAGGGACTTCTGTATTGTCTTTGTTATCGACTAATTCAACATCAATTTCTCTATCTTTAATGGCTTTCGGATCTTTTCCTTCAGCTTCAATTACCATCTCAATTTTCTTGTCCTGAATAAATTCAACAATTTCTTTTGCTCTTTTCTGCACTTCAAGGGCTTTATTACGCCATGGGCCAACTCTTGTTTGATTAAGTTCATATTGTGATGCAAAATCATCAATGTATTTATCATTAGCATTACCGAGAGTTTCTAGAGTGCTGACAAGACCGGTATCTAATACTGCAAAAGCATCTAATACTTCTTTAGATACATTTAGCGCTAATAAAGCCATTAGCACCAAATACATCATGCCTATCATTTTTTGTCTCGGAGTTTCTTTGCCGTGGGCCATATATTAAGAGATGTAGTAGTAAGTTATTGTTTTGTTAAAACATCCATTGTTGAAAGCATATTTCCATAGATTGAATTCAGGGATGAAATACTTTCTTTAAGTTTAGACATTTCTTCTTTGTACTTTCCAGTTTCTTCTACAGAATCTTTTAGATTCTTAATCATAGATTGCAGACCGGAGTAGAGTTCTAACGATCCTTTCATTTTATCCTGACTATCACGTATTTGAGTTTCGTATACTGAATTAAGTTCAGAAATACTTTTATTGAGTTTCTCGATTTGAACTTCATGTTCTTTGCTTCCAAGGGAAATATTTTTTTGTTCATCCTGAATAGTTGAAGCAATTCCCTTATATGAATCTGCAATTTCCTCTCCGGATTTTACTATTTTATTTGCAGCTTCAAAGTATGCACTTGTAAGTTGGGTTGTTGAACTCTTTATTGAATCACCTGTTGAAGCATAGGTTTCACTAAGCCCTCCAATGGAAGAAGCTGCTCCTTCAAGGTTATTAACAAATTCTTGAGTAGCAACAGAAGCTTTTGAAATATCAATCAGACTATTTGCAGTTTGATTGAGTTTATTGAACCCTTCACCAAGCCTAGATAAGGCATCTGTGTCAACGCCAGATTGGCCTAGTATATCCTCTATTCTGTCAACAGGACGACTACCTTCGGTAATTCGGCTTTCTTTAAAATTTTCAATTTCGTCAAGGTCAGATAATCCTTCTAACTCTGGATAAACAAGAGACCAATCAATTTCTTCGTGCAAGGGTTCAAATGCTGAGAAAAAGAAAATAATAGCCTCAGTGACTAATCCCAAGGTTATAATGAATGTACCTCCTTTCCAGTGATTGATTTTAAAAAGGGCACCTATTATCACGACGGAAGCACCCCAACCATAGAGTTTAGCCATAAAATTTCTCCAGCCTGAACTCTGTACTACATCGGTTAAATTGATCATACTTTAGAAAAGTTTTAAGTGATGCAAAATAAATAAGTTAGTTAGATCCTAAATAAGATCTTACACATCTAAATCCAATATAAGATTTTGCTGTATCCTGATATTCATAAGTACGAGCCCCATTTTGGAGATAATAACCAATATCTTTCCATGAACCGCCGCGAATGACTTTTCTTTTCAGAACTGGAGGATCATCTGGTAGGGCATTGTATTTATAATCAGGATTTAGATCATGGGTAAAAATGTAAGCGGATTCGTCATATGCATTAGATGTCCATTCAGCAACGTTACCGGCCATATCATAAAGTCCGTATTCATTTGGTTGATATGTTCCAACAGCTAAAGTAACAGAGCCGCCATCATCAATGTAATTTCCTCTTAAAGGTTTAAAGTTTGCAAGGAAACAACCTTCTTTGTTTCTGGTATAATAGCCTCCCCATGGATACATAGAGTGTTCAAGTCCGCCACGGGCAGCATATTCCCATTCAGATTCAAGGGGTAAACGATATTCATGAACTGCAGGTTGACCAGCCATAGAAAGGGCTGCATTTAAATAATTTGTTCGCCAGATACTAAATGCTGAGGCTTGTTTCCAGGTTACACCAACCACTGGGTAGTTGTCGTATGCCGGATGCCAAAAATAGCGTGTAGTAAGTGGTTCATTAAAACTATAAGTAAAATCTGCTATCCAGCATAAAGTGTCAGGATAAACATTTACCATGTCGCGGATAATGAAATTTGATCGATCCTGAATTTCAATTCTTTCACCATCAGAATTAGTCACAAATCCTTCGTATTCTTTAGTTTGGTAATTGTAGCGATTTGACTTTTTGGCAGCTTGCTTTAGATCAACCCAGAAATACTCATACATAAGCTTACGGGTATCAATTTCTTTTCTGCCATAAAATCTTTCCTGCTCATTGTAATAAATATCACTGAGAGTTTCATTGATTTCTTCATCTCTGAAATCGATTCGTATTTCCCAGTTCAAATTTGGAGGATCAATCGGATTACCAAATTGGTCTTCCGAAATAACAAAATCATCAAGTACCTCACCAAGCATACGTCTCATGATAGAATCACGAACCCAATATACAAATTGGCGATACTCATTATTTGTAATCTCCGTCTCATCCATCCAAAATGGATCGAGTGTCACAGTACGAGAATAAGTGTTTTGCGACCAGGGAACATCCTGATCATTAAGGCCTGTGGTAAAACTTCCCTGTGGAACGAAAATCATTCCAAAAGGTTCAGGTTCGAAATACCTAGCTCTCCCAGGGACACCGGTCAATTCGCCTCCACGATAATTTGAACAACTACTAATAAACAGAACAGCAAAGACGAAACTTAAGGAAATAAGCTTTTTCATAATCAAAGGAATTTATCTGAAATAACTATTTTCTGGTTAAAAACAATATCTTATATAAATTTAAAACAATTTTTATAAATACCTAATACTCTTATATTTTTGAGGAGCCTTCTCTACTCCAACCTTAAAGCAATAGCTTAACATTATTTCATGTGAGCCTTGCTGATACTTCATTAAGGAAGTGGTTGCAAAATCGTATGAATATCCAACCTTAAATCCTTCAAATAATTGTAGGCCGATCATTCCGACTATAGCTCCACCGGTTCTATAGGAAACGCCGCCCCAAAACTTTTTATTGTATGCAACTGTTAGATTAAAGTCCATATCAGTTGCAACACCATCAGATTTTAAAAGAACTGCCGGCTTTAATTCCCATGCCGGATTTGTTAATTGCATATTATATCCTGTTGTAACGTAATAATGCCTGCTAAGGTTATACTTTGAACCATTATTATTCACTTCACTTGATGTGGTAACAACCTCAGGAGTGTTGATATTCAAGACAGAGGCGCCAAAATAAATATCATCTCTACGATAAAAAATTCCTGCTCCAATCGAAAAAGTCATATCTGCTTTGCCATCGGGAAGGTATTGATCAGTACCTGCATCATCTGTAGTAGCCCATTTCGTTCCATCAACAGTTTTATCATACAATGTTCCATTTACTCCTATCCCCAAAGTGCCATCTCCTATATTTATTCGGAATGCATATCCCAGCTGAAGATTAATCTCTGAATTAAAACCAAGAGCATCGCGGTACATTGAGAATCCAACACCATGTTTTGTATTGGCTATTTTAAAGGGAGCTTCAACATTGAAAAAGAAATTTTGAGGATTTCCGGGAAAACCAACCATTTGTTCTCTTAAAATGCCATTTACACAAATCATATCCATACTGCCTGCACTGCCGGGATTTATT